>JAGQIB010000118.1:11125-19208 GCA_020431545.1 Gemmatimonadota bacterium | reverse complement strand
CGTCGATCAGGCCCAGCCGGAGCTCGCGGTAGGATTGCGGGACCTTCCGGACGAGGATCGGAAGCATGCGCTCCCCGTAGCGCCGGAGCCGCTCCGCCATGCGCGGCACGGAGTTGAGATCGAGATGCCACGACACAGCGTGCTCCGCGTAGGCGAAGCGGGCGCCGTGCGCCGCGAGTCGGTAACCCATCTCCGTGTCCTCTCCCCCGTACTCGTCGAACTCGGGATCGAATCCCCCGGCCCGAGCCGTCAGCGCGCGCGCCACCGAGGAGTTCCCCGTCATGAAGTAGCGCGGCGGGATTTCGGTGCCGCCCGCGACCTTCTTGACGCCGCGCGAGTCGATGTACTCCACGAAGGCGTTCCTCCGGATCTCGGGCGCCGTGACGATGTTCCCGAGCACCACGTCACCGGTCGCGTGCGCGGCGGCGTGCGCGGCGAGAAACTCCGGGCAGACCCGCATGTCGCCGTCCAGGAACACGACGACGTCACCGGTCGCCGCGGCGAGTCCGGTGTTGCGCGTGGCACTTCGCCCGCGGTTCGTCTCGTGGTGAAGGACGCGGGCGGGAAACGGAAGGCCCTGCGCGTCCACGTGCTCCCCGAGCCCGGGATCGACACCGTCGTCCACGATCACCACGTCGAAGGCCGGGGCGTCGCGCTGCTCACGCAGGCTTGCGAGCAGGCGATCGAGCAGATCCCGGCGTCCGTGGGTCGGCACCACTACCGTGAGTCTCACGCCGCCCTCCGCGCGACCTGCGCCACGACGCTCGGGAGTCGCGCGAGCTCCTGCGGCGCCACCGCACGGAACGGTAACAGGAGAAGCGGGAAGAGCGCGAGCAGCGGAACGCGGATCGCGAGGCCCGCCGGAAACGAGACGTCGCCCACGAGCTCGCCGGCGGCGAACACGGTTCCGGCCGCGAGCAACGTCCGACCGAGCCGGAGGACCTCGAACGGCACCCGGTACTGGCGGTGGGATTCCACCAGCACGAGGGCGCACAGCAGCACGTTCGTGATCACGGTGGCGATCGCCGCTCCGGACTCGCGCCAGATCGGGATCATCCACGCGTTCAGTCCCGCGTTCGTGAGCGCCGCCGCCCCGACCAGGAACGGCAGCCGGCGCGTGTCGCCGGCGATCTGGAGTCCGGTGGAGAACGCCTGCGACGCCGCGTACAGGACGGTCGCGAGCACGAGCCAGGGAATCACCCGGACCGAGGCGTCGAACGCCTGGGCCGAGAGCACCACCAGGACCTCGCGCCGGAGCACGGCGATCGCGAGTCCGCCGCCCGCGAGCACCACGAACAGGTGCCGATACACGCGGGCAATCCCTTCCGCGCCCTCGCGGTCGCGTGGACGCGAGAACGAGAACGACGGCCACGCGAGCTGGATCGACGTCACGAGCAGCGCGAGCGGGAGACAGATCTCGGACGCGAAGCTGTACACGCCGACCGCATGGAGATCCGCGAACACGCGGAGCAGCCAGCCGTCCAGGTAGCTCAGCGCCCACAGTCCGAGCGCCGAGGGGACGAGCGGCAGCCCGAACGCGAGCAGCGGCCGGAGCCGGGGCGGGGCGCCGCTTCCCGCGCCCCGCGCCCGGAGCAGCAACCGCGGAATCGCCAGGAGGGCGATCGTGGCCGGGCCGGCCAGGTTGCCGAGCAGGAAACCCTCGATCCCGAGTCCGCGTCCGAACACGAGGTACAACGTCACCGACAGGGAGATCACGCCCTTCGCCGCCATCATCCAGGCGAAGTCCCGGGCGCGGTCGAGCGCCCGGAGGTGCCCGAGGTACAGCTGGAACTGCGCGGCAAAGAATGCGATGCCGGCGGCGATCGCCACGCCGCCGCCGTGCTCGGGCGTCCCGAACAGGACCTGGGAGATCCCCTCCCGGGCGATCAGTACGGGGATCAGGAGCAGCAGGTCGAGTGCCGGTAGCGCGCGGAAGATGGCCACGCGGAGCTGGCGACGTTCGTCCTCGCTCTCCGTGCGGTGGTGCGTGCGGATGAGCGCCGTCACGAGACCGGCTTCGAACACGAGATGCAGGAAGTTCGTCGTGGCGAGGAGCAACGACAGCACGCCGAAGTCCTCGGGCGCCAGGCGGCGCGCGATCACGAACAGCAAGACCGCCCGGGAGATCCCCCCCACCACGGATCCGGTCGCGTACGCGAGCGTCTGCCGCGCGACGCTCGCGGTCGAACCGATCAAGACGCCTTCCCTCCGGGGATCGCGCGTCCCTCGGCATCCATCCAGCCGCGCTCCCGGTACGTCGCGTAGATCTTCTCCACGATCGCGTCGGCGCCGTGCGTCCGCTCGACCCAAGCCCGTCCCGCCCGCGAACGCTCGGCCAGCTTCGCCGGCTCCCGTGCGAGCTCCACGAGCTGGTCCGCAAGCGCTTCCGGTTTCGCCAGCACGAACGGGTGATCGCCCAGGAACGCCGCGAGGTCCGGTACCATCGACGTGAGACAGGGGATCCCCATCGCGAGCGCCTCGAGCGAGTTCATGCCGTAGCCGGTGGCGCGGTGATCTCCGACCTGATCCACCAGGAGATTCGCGCGACGTTTCCTCGCGACCGCCTCCTCGTGCGTCACGCCTTCCACGAGATCGAACTCGAGCTCGACCTCCCGGCGCGCCCGCTCCACGGCCTCGATCAGCAGATCCGTGCCCTTGTACGCGCGATTCCGCGGCGCGTGGACGATCCGGAGCTTGTCGGTCGCCGGTGCGCGCCACTCGTAACGGGACGCGTCGAACGGAATGAAGAAATAGGTGAGGCTCGGATCCAGCGCGAGGTGGTCCCACTCGCACGTGAGGTTCCAGTCGGACAGGTCACGAATCGCCGGGATCACTCCGCGATCGCGCAGGTCCGTCCCGAGGTAGTACGCCACGACGCGCTTTCCGCGACGCTTCATCTCGCGGAGGAACCGGGCATCGCGGTAGAAGCCGACGCCGGATTCCAGGTGGTAGACGTCGAAGTCGTCGAGGCCGTGTTCGCGAATCGCCCGCTCGATCCGCCCCTTCCAGAGCACCTCTTCGCGCAGGCGGAAGAACGTCGCCTCGAGCCCGCTGCGGGGCCGCCACTCGGGGGCGCCGCCGGTCTCCACCTGCGCCGCGCGCGGGCGGTGTCCGTGCAGGCGGTCCAGCGCCCGCTTCATGTTCATGTGGAGCGGCGTTCCCTGCAGGAACGGTAGATCGAGGCAGATGTCCTCCTCGAACTCGTTGACGCAGCGGACGAGTGTGACGAGGCGCGACTCGTGCCCGTGGCGGCGGTGCGCGTCCACGAACGCGTTCGCCATGCCGACCCAGTTCTGGTCGCAGAGGTGGAGGATCTTCACGCCGCCCCCGCCGGTCGCGTCAATCGAGACGTCGCGCGGCCAGGAGACCCCGCAGGTTCTCTCCCAGCACGAGGCGACGTTCCTCGTCGTTCGGCCGCGCTCCCTCGAACACCTGCAGGTAGGCGCCCGGCCAGCCGAGCGGGTAGTCGCTGCCGAAGAGGATGTGCGAAGGACCGAGCAGATCCAGCGCGTAGCGCAGGGAGTAGTACTCGCGGATGGACTCCGTGCCGAGGTAGGCGTTCGGCAACCGGCGAACGGCGAGCTCCCGCGCACACTCCTGCTGCAACGTCGGCAGGTCCCCGCCCATGTGCGCGATGATCACCGGGGCCTCGGGATGCCGCTCCGCGACGGTCACGCAGAACTTCCAGCTCGCCATCTCCTGCCAGCGGCCGCAGTGCACGATCACGGGCCAGCGATGTCTCTCCGCGACCTCGAAGAACGGAGTCCAGCCGGGATCGTCCACGCGCAGTCGCTCGAGCGACGGGTGGATCTTCAAACCCGCGATCCGACCGGACGACTCGTCGAGAAACCGGAGCGTCTCTCCCGGTGCGTGCGGATTCAGCCAGGCGAAGAAGTGCAATCGATCGTCGCCCGACTCCTCGATCGCACGGGCGAGTCCCGCGTTGTCGCCGACGTCGGTCGGCATGAGCACGGCCTCCTCGATGCCGGAGCGATCGAGGGCGTCGCGAATCTCCGCGATCGACGCGCCCGGCCATCCCTCCCGCTCGGGCTTCCAGTCGCCGCAATGGATGTGACCGTCGAGGACGCGCACCTTCATCGGAGGATCGCCACCTTCCCCTCCCAGACCGTGTTCTCCCCGTCGGCGGAGACGGCCGTCACGAGGTACACGCCGGCCTCGGCGCGGATGCCGCGGAGATTCGATCCGTCCCAGGACCGTGTTCCCAGCGAACCCAGCGTTTCGAACACGAGCTCGCCGGCCGTCGTCCAGATGCGCAGATCCAGCGGAACGTCGATCGGGAGCGCGGCGAATCCGAGGAGGCCGTCCTGATCGGGGTTCCAGGGGTTCGGGAACGCCTGCACGTCGCGCCGGTTCTCGTCCGCGGCACTCGCCGCCGCGGAGAGATCGATCCGCGCGAGACCGCCCGTGGCCGCCGAGACCCAGATCACCTTGGCGTCGTCCTCGGAGAAGATCCCTCCCACGGACTGGTCCGGGAGCGGGCATCCCTCCAGCTGGTCGTACCACTGCCACTTCGTGAGGTCGTTCGTGACGCGTACGAGGCCCTGCGACTCCGTGCCGAGCCACCAGTTCTCGTCCCAGTCCAGTTCGATCGCCCGGTACGGCGGCGGGAGTCGCCCCCCGGACTGCGACGACGTCGGGATGATCTGGCTCCACGAGGCGCCCAGG
Organism: Gemmatimonadota bacterium; assembly: GCA_020431545.1. Lineage (GTDB taxonomy): Bacteria > ARS69 > ARS69 > ARS69 > ARS69 > JAGQIB01. The sequence continues at coordinate 14,522 of JAGQIB010000118.1, read as the reverse complement.
GAGTTCCCGCCGAGGATCTCTCCGTAGGCCAGTCCTTCGGCGCCGCCGATGAGGATCCGATCGTTCGAGTCGATCGCGATCGCGAACGGCTCACCCACGTCTTCGACCTCGGTGGACATGCTGTAGTTCGCGATCCGGTCGTCGCCGAGGTCGTGGATCGTCCCGTTCGTGTCGATCACGTACAGCTGCGCCGGAGAGAGATTTTGGTCGTTCGAGCAGATCCACAGGTAGCCGCGCGAGTCGAACGCCACGTCTCGCAACAGCTCGGACGTCCCGCTGAAGATCGTGTTGATCGGGTAGTTCGTGATCTGCTCCGTCTGCGCGTCCACCACGGAGAGGCCGCCGCCGGACTGACCGAAGACCATCCACAGATTCTCGTCCGCGTCCTGGCGAATGCTGTAGACGTTGCGGCCCAGGGTACGGTGCGCGACGTTCGCGGCCTCCGGGTTGTAGGCCTCGAGCAGACCGGAGTCGGGATGGTACCGGTTGATGCCTCCCTGCGCCGCGCTCACGGACGACCCGAACCAGACCGTGCCGTCTCGCCAGACTTCCACGTCGACCATGTTCGAGGCGGCGATGCCGTCGCCGCGCGTGAGCGAGGACCAGTTCGCGCCGTCGAAGATGCCGATCCCGTTCGTGATCGGATTCGTTCGGTTCTGGTCGCCGGTGCAGAAGTAGAGCACCCCGTCTTCCGAGTAGGCGAGATCCGCCCCGCCCGGCGAGTGCGGGCCGAGGGACGGCGGGCAGATCCAGGTGAGACCGTCACGGACCGAGAAACCCTGCTGCCGGGTTCCGACGATCACGCGACCGGCCGAGTCGACGGCCACGTCGCGCGGCACGTAGTCCGTGGCCGCGAGGCAATCGGACCGCGGCACGACCAGCGCGGCCGGCGCGGCGTTCAGGTCGATCGTGTACAGGTCCCGCGACGACCCGAGCTCCGAGAGCACATACATCGTGCCGCCGTCTCTCCAGAGGTCGATGATGTTCTGACCGTTGAGCACCGGGAAAACGTTCAGCGTGCCGCTACCCGGGTCGTAGACCTGGATCCCGGCGCTGGTGCCGATCCAGAGCCACTCTCCGGACTGACCGAACACCGGAGCGCGGACGAGGCTTTTGACGTTGTCCGAAAGGAGCCCCTCGCCGCTCGCCGTGAGCACCTGGGTGAAGGCGGCGGGCGCCACCGTTTCGTCGCGGTAGTAGAGGCCGAGTCCGCTGGTCCCGAACCAGATGCCCTCGTCCTCGATGAGGACCGCCTGGGCCACTTCCACGCTGTTCCCGCTGGCCGGTTCCACGGTGAGACCGTTCTCCGGCGAGACCGTTAGGATCACGTAGCCGCCCCCGATCCGCGCGCCGGAGGACGAGAACTCGTCGACGGACACCGCGACCACGCGATCTCCGCGCGAATCCAGCGCGATCACGCGGTCCGACCACAGCTCCTCGAACGAGCTCAGGTCCATGAGGTGCTGCCCGAAGCGGTCGAAGATCGAGATCCCGTTCTCCCGAGTTCCCACCCAGAAGTTGCCGAGCCCGTCGCGCGTCATGCAGGTGACGAGCGGGGACGCCAGTCCGTCCTCGTCGGTGATCTTGATCTGCTCTGGATTCTCCGAGGCGATCTGACTCAGATCGATCCGGATGATGCCGCCGTCGGCCGCGACCCACGCGATCTCGCCGTCGACCAGGATCTCGGAGATGTCGCCGGTCGGGGAATAGACCCGCCAGCCGGCATTCGGATCGCACTGACCGTGGGCCACGCCCCCGGCCGTCGCGACGAGACCCCCGATGGCGAGGGCACAGGCCGCCCTGGTGATTCGATTCAACGATGGCTCCTCGAGGTCTGGGGTCGGGGGCTTCTCGTGCGCAGGACGATCTTGAGATCTTCCCACGGATTCTGGTTCTGCAGATAGGAGAACGCGAGGGAAACCTCATCGTCCCGCGAGAGACCCTCGCCCGCCCACAGCCGCCAGGGACCGGTCACGCCCGGGCGGACGAGATCGAACAGGACGGCGAGCTCCTCGCGCGCCTCCACCTCCTCCGGGGCCGCGGGCCGGGGACCGACGAGGGCCATCTCGCCCCGCAACACGTGACCGACGGAGTCGGCGAGCCGGCGGTCACCCGCGAGACGCCGTCGAAACGTCGTCCCGCCGAAGCCGCGCACGACCTCGTGCGGCTCGTCCTCGCGCGGAGATCGCACGGCGCGGGCCCAGCCGACGGGACCGAGGAACGGAAACGTCAGCGAGGCCAGGATGGTGTCGAACACGCGGCGCCGGGCCCGCCCGAGCGGGCGTCCCGCGACCGCACCGACGTCGACGGCCGGTCGGCCGAGCACCTGCCCCACCGGGAGATGCCCCGGGAGAACGTCGGCGAGTCCGGACACGACCCGCACGCGCACGCCATCGCGGCGGCACAGCAGGGCCAGCCGGGCGAGCTCGCTGCCGCCGAGCGTGGGGCGCACGAGCAGGACCTCGCCCACGCGATGCCGGTGGATCGCCTCTCCGATGCCGTCGGCGTCCCAGAAATCCCGGAAACGTCGTTCCTCCTCCCCGGGGCGATCGGACAGCGAGGCCACCACCTCGTAGCCGAGCTCCGGCCGCTCCTCGAGCCGGGCCGCGATCTCGCGGGCGGCGTCCCGCTCCCCGAGAACCACCACCCGCGTGACGTCGAAGCGGCCGCGACGCAACGCCCGGGCGAACGCGCCGAACAGCGCGCGGCTCGCGAGCATGAACGCGAACGCGAGCGGCAGGAACGTCGCGACCATGAAGCGGCTGTGCAGCTCGGAACGCGTGAGGAACGTGCTGGCCATGAGCACCAGAGCCGAGAACGCGAGTCCGCGCGCGAGGTCGAATGCGTCGTCCAGGGTGTCGCGCGCAGACGGGCGCCGGTAGAGGCCGAGCAGCGCGCACATCGACAGCACGACGAGATTCGCGAGCAGAAGGAACGGCTCGTATGCCGTCAGGGTGAACACCGGGCGATGCAGCACGGACTGCAGCATCGTTCGCAGCAGGAACGCCGCGAGAAACGCGACGTTCACGGCCGCGAGATCACCGGCCAGCAGGAACGCGCCGAGCCAGCGATCGCGGTCCTTGCGGGCCCGGTAGAGCAGCGTGTTCCACTTGTCGAAGAAGCGGAACATGCTGTTCAGGTGCGCCAGCAGACGCCGGTTGATCCCGCCCTTCGCACTCTCGCGCCGGTGCACGTGCTTCATCGTGGCGTCCGGAACGTAGACCACCCGCCATCCGTGCTGCTTCATGCGGTAGCACCAGTCGACGTCCTCGAAGTACATGAAGAAGCGCTCGTCCATCAGGCCCACGTCCGAGATCGCGTCGCGCCGGACCATGAGGCACGCGCCGAGCATCCAGTCGACCTCGCGCACGGAGTCGTGGTCCCAGTCCAGCATCAG
>JAGQIB010000118.1:3010-11083 GCA_020431545.1 Gemmatimonadota bacterium | reverse complement strand
CCGGTGCAGCAGCGTGGAGAACGTGTAGAACGTGCGGCACGAGTACTGCAGGGTGCCGTCCGGATTCAGGAGCTTGCCGCCCGCGATACCCGTCTCGGGGTTCCGGTCCATGTGCTCCGCCAGCGCGTCGATCGATCCCTCCATCACCTCGATATCAGGATTCAGGATGAGCACGTACGTGCCGGCGGCCGCGCGGATCGCCTGGTTCACCGCGCGCGAGTAGCCCAGGTTGTCCCGGTTCGCGATGAGGCGCACGTCGGGGAACTCGCCGCGGACGAGATCGGGCGAGCCGTCGGCGGAGGCGTTGTCCACGACGATCACCTCGAACGCCCGCCTCGTGCCGGACTGCCGGAGCGTCTCCAGGCAGCGGCGCAGGTAGTCCGCGGTGTTGTAGGACACGATGGCGATCGAGATCTCCGGCCGCGTCACCGCGGACGGTCTTCCCGCTTCGCCTTCGCTCCGCCCCAGAGGGACGTGAACCGGAGTTTCCATACGAGCCAGAATGCCTCGTAGATGATTTTCCGACTCATCTTCGACGTGCCCGAGTGACGATCGACGAAGACGATCGGGATCTCGCGGATCTTGAATCCGCTCTTCCACGCATTGAAGTTCAGTTCGATCTGGAATCCGTAGCCGTCGGAGCGGACTCGATCCAGATCGATGGCCGCGAGCACCTCCCGCCGGAAGCACTTGTAGCCGCCGGTCGAGTCCGTCAACGGCAGTCCCGTGACGATCCGCGCGTAGACGTTCGCCGAGTACGAGAGAATGAGACGGCTGATCGGCCAGTTGACGACGTTCGCTCCTCCCCCGATGTAGCGGGACCCGACCACCAGGTCCACGTTCTCCTCTTCGGCCAGACGGACCATCTCCGGCAGGTACTTCGGGTCGTGCGAGAAATCCGCGTCCATCTCGAAGACGAAACGCGCATCCGTGTTCGCGAGGGCCCACCGGAACCCCGCGACGTACGCCGAGCCGAGACCGAGCTTGCCGGGCCGACCGAGCACGTGGACGCGGCCGGTGCGCTCGCCGAACTCGCGGGCGACCTCGGCCGTGCCGTCCGGCGAGTTGTCGTCCACCACCAGGACGGAGAGATCGGGGTCGAGGTCCAGAACCTGGGGCAGCAGGTCCCCGAGATTCTCCCGCTCGTTGTACGTCGGAATGACGACGAGGATCTTCACGCGCTGCGCTCGGGGGGAGTTGCGGGGCTCGCGATCCCGGCCGAAGCCGGCGTGGATCCTGCCCGGACGGACCGCGCGCACGTCCCCACAGGCGCCGGCCCGGCCTTCCCGGGCCCGGACCGTGTCTCGCGGGGATCGTACGAACCGTCCAACCTGCGACCGGCGAACATTTTAGCACGCCCGTCGGGATCCCGGAAGCGGCCCGGGCGGCAATTCCGGTCGCCCCGGGGACGCCTCACGAACGACCCTCCGGAGGCACCTCGCCCCTTTCCGCCGGGGTGGGCCCCCCGCCGGTGCGCCCGCGGAGCGCCTCCCGCAGCGACGCGATCTGTTCCGCCACGAAGCCGAGCCCGAGGAGCTGCACGCCGACCATCACGATCAGCATGTCCAGGAACAGCAGGGGACGGGATCCGGTCCCGGTGAGCAGCTTCTGTCCCACCAGCGCGAGGCCGAGCACGACCCCGAGGCCGAGCAACGCGAGCCCCCACGAACCGAACAGGAGCATCGGCTTGTCCCGGAACGACATCTCGAACTTCACGACGATCAGATCGAGCAGCCCGCGCAGGATCCTCTTGCGACCGAACTTCGACGTGCCGGAGTGCCGCGGATAGTAGTTGGTCCGGATCTCCTTCACCCGGAAGCCCTTGCCCGCCGCGAGCACGACCACGTAGCGATGCCAGTCCGAGCGCAGGTGGATCGTGTCGATCACCTCGCGCCGGAAACCCTTGATCCAGTTGAGGTCGTGCGCGTCGATTCCGAACAGGCGCCGGCACAGGAAGTTGTACACGAGCGACACGAACAGCTTCCCCTCGCGACGTCCGATGCGCCAGCCGACGACCACGTCGTTGCCCGCCTGAAGTTCCGACACGAGCTTCGGGATGTCCTCCGCCGGGTCCGACTGCAGGTCCGCGGGGAGGAACACGATGAGATCGCCGCGCAGGTTCCGGAACCCGGTGTTGAGCGCCTCGGAGAGGCCGAGATTGCGCCGGTGCCGGAACGCGCGCACGTTGTCGCGCCGGTCGCGCTCCGCCACGACGCGCTCCCAGGTGTCGTCCACGCTCCCGTCGTCGACGAACACGGTCTCTCCGGGCAAGCCGGTGGCGGCGAGCCCTTCGTCGATCTTCGAAAAGAGCGTCGCGACGTTCCCGGCCTCGTTGAAGCCCGGAACGATGACGGAGACGACGGGACCTCCGCTCACGCGTCGAGCTCGATGTCCACGGGACGGCCATGCTCGCGCATCGAGCGCTGCGCGGCCTCGAGCGCGGCCACGACGACGAGGCCGTTGCGCCCGTCGCTGATCGGGCGGGAACGATCCCGGCAGCACCGGACGAAGTGTCCGATCTCCTCGGCGAGCGGCTCCGTGAACGTGATCTTCGGGATGTAGATGTCGCCGGAGTGCAGGCGCAGCTGGAACTCGCCGTACTCCGTCTCGGGTCCGGTGCGACGCACACCCTTGTCGTAGATCTTGACCTTCCCCTCGGACTCGATGTCGTCGTACACGATCATCTTCTGCGTGCCGACGAACGTCGTCTTGCGCACCTTGGAGGGATCGAGCCAGCTCGAGTGCACGTGGGCGAGCGCTCCCCCCGGATACTCGAACACCGCGAACGCGACGTCCTCGATGCCGGGCTGCAGGTACGCGCGCCCCGTCGCGGTGACCCGGATCGGTTCCTCGCCGAGCACGTGGTTCACGATCGAGATGTCGTGCGGCGCCACGTTCCACAGCGCGTTCACGTCCTGGCGTACCCGGCCGAGATTCACGCGACTGCTGTACACGTACAGGAGCTCGCCGATCTCGCCCGAGTCCACGCGGTCCTTGATCATCGCCACGGCGGCGTTGAAGAGGAACGTGTGGCCGGTCATGAGGACGCGATTCGTGGCCTTCGCGACGGCCACGAGGTCGCGGCACTCCTCGACGGTCAGCGCGAGCGGCTTCTCCACGAGGACGTCCTTGCCGGCCTCCATCGCCCGTTTCGCGAGGTCGTGGTGCGACGCGGCCGGCGTGGCGATCACGATCGCCTGCACGTCTTCCGCCGTGAGGACCTCCGCGAAGTCGCGCGTCTGCCGCGTGCCGGGATACAGGCGCCCGATACGCGCGAGACGGTCCGCGTCGAGATCACAGATCGCGGTCAGGTTCGCCCCGGGGGCGCCCGCCGCGTTGCGTACGAGATTCGGGCCCCAGTACCCCGTCCCCACGACGGCCAGCCCGATCGCTTCCGACATTCGAAAACCTCCGCTCGCTCAGTCCGTGAACCGGAACTTGAGCAGGAACCACAACGCCGCGACGCCGTCGCGCCAGGTGATCTTCTTGCCTTCCTCGTAGCCCCGTCCGTTGTAGGAGATCGGGACCTCGTAGACCTTGCAGCCCCGCTTGAAGATCTTCGCCGTGAACTCGGGCTCGATGCCGAACCGGTTGCACGTGAGCGGGAGCGACTTGAAGATCTCCGCGCGGCACATCTTGAAGCAGGTCTCCATGTCCGACAGCATCGTGTTGTAGAGCACGTTCGTGATCCACGTGAGGAACTGGTTCCCCAGGTAGTGCCAGTACAGGAACACCCGATGCGTGCCGATGAACCGCGTGCCGTACGTCACGTCGGCGCGCCCGTCCAGGATGGGCTCCGCCAGGAGCCGGTATTCCTCCGGGTAGTACTCGAGATCGGCGTCCTGGATGATCACGAGGTCCCCCTGCACGTGCGCCTGGGCCGTGCGGATCGCGGCGCCCTTGCCGCGGTTCACGGGATGCCGGAACACGCGCACATTCCCGCCCTCGAGGCGCTCGAGGATCGCCCGGGTTCCGTCGACGGACGCGTCGTCCACGATGAGGAGCTCCTTCTCCAGCGGGAAGGGCGCCTCCTGCACGCGACGGACGATCTCCTCCAGGGTCTTCTCCTCGTTGAAGACCGGGATGATCACGGACAGCAGCTTCATCGGGAGAGCTCCCGCACCATGTTCACGAGGCTCTCGTCCGAGTCGTCGATCCGCAGGGCGGTGCGCAGGTTCGCGAGCGCCGCGGCCCGATCGCCGAGTTTGAGCTCCAGGATGGCGAGATTCCGGTAATTCAGGGGATCCTCCGGGCGACGGCGGATGGCCTCTTCGAGGCGTTTCCGCGCCTCGTCGTAAGCCTCCAGTTTAAACCAACATACGCCTTCCAGGGAGAGCACTTCGGGGAGATCCGCCCCCCCCTCGGAGCGGAAGCGGTCGAACAGGCGCAGGGCGGCCTCCCACTGACCGGTCTGGGCCGCGTCGGCGGCGTGCTCGAACGTCGTCTCGCCGTAGCGATGCAGCGGCACCCCCCGCCAGGCCCCGGGCAGCCGCTTCAACTCCAGGGTGTTCGCGAACAGCGTCTTGAGGGGCCACACCTGGACCGTGGTGGAGGAATCGACGATCCCGGGATACCGCGACTCCAGCACCTCGCGGTCCCCCTTGCCGCCGATCGTCACGTGGGTGACGCCGTACTTCTCGAGCAACCCCTTCTCGCCCGGCGGCCCGTAGTACGGCAGACAGTGGAGGCGAGTGTCCTGGGTCAGCACGGGGGCGAGCGGACCGAGCACGACGGCGTCCGGTCCGATCATCGCCGGCAGCGAACTCTTCACGTCCTCGAGGTAGGTCGTGCGGTGGGCGGCCCAGAACATCCACTGCACTCCGCCGATCGCGAGTGCGAGGACGAACGCTCCGGAGGCGAATCGGCGGAGCGCCGGGGCCGGGATCTCTTCGCGCTTGAGCACGCGGGCGACGATCTCCGGGTGCCACAGGACGAGAAGGTAGCCGAGGATCGCGAACACGCCGCCCCAGAACAGTCCCTGCCGGAACGTGTCCACGTGGCCGAACAGGTCGAGCACGGCGTCGAACGTCGCCGGGGAGAGCTTCGCGGGTGGGCGCTGCAGGTTCTCGAGCGCAATCGAGGCCCAGTGCTTGATCGCGTCGATGCTCGTGAAGCAGAACGCGAACAACCACGCCGCGAGCGGAAGGTGCTCGTCGAGGCGGGTCGGTGCGCGCCACCGGAACGGCTCACGCGTGCGGAGCGATTCGATCACGAACGCCGTCCCGGCCACCAGTGACGGCCACAGCAGGACGTAGTATCGCGGCGCCTTGTACGACAGCACGCCGTAGTACAGCCACTGCGAGGCGAACACGAAGGCCCACACGGCGGCCCCGCTCCTCACCCGCGACGTCCGCGCGGACGAGTTCCCCACGGTCCAGAACACGAACAGTCCGCCGAGCGTCCCGATCACGGGCATCCGGTAGAACATCCAGCTGCGGCGCACCGAGTTGAAGAACTCGCCGAGTCCCTCCAGCAGCGACGTCGCGAGCGGGATCGGCCCGTGGTTGCCCACGGACTGCTGCGCGACGTGCGTGAGGATGTCGGCGCGATGCGGCAGGAACAGGAACCCGAGCCAGGCCAGGAACACCACCGTGCCCCCGCCGAGGAACGCAAACAGGCGTCGATCCCGGTGCCGCAGCAATACGAACGCGAGCAGGCCCGGCAGCCAGCCGACGGCGTGGTACTTCCCGAACAGCGTGGCCGCCACGGCGAGCGCGCCGGACGTCGCGAGCGCCGCCGGATGCGTCGCCAGCGCCGCGACCGCCGCCCACGCGAGCATCATCACCGCGACGTTTTCCGCGATCGGCACGCGCGCGAACATCACCGCGAAGTGCGCCACGGCGCCGAGCCAGGCGGCGGTGACGCCCGCGCGGTCGCCCGCCACCCGCCGGACACCCCAGGCGACGGCGAGTACGGTGGCGGCTCCCGCGAGAGCCGCGAGCACGAGGGTCGCGACACGGCCCGGTCCGCCCGCGATCGAGTAGGCGATCCACGTCAGGCCGTTCATCAGCGGGAAGACGTAGAGATCGCGGTTGTAATCGAGACTCCAGTCGTCGAACAGGACCGCGTTCCGGGCGGCGTGCACCATCACGGCCGGATCCGTGTAGACGCCGTTCGACCAGGAGAACCGTGCGGGCGGGTCCGAGGACGGCCAGGCGAGACGGAGCGCGAAACCCACGAGGACCGCGAGCGCGATGAGCGAGGTCGCGCGACGTCGATGCGACGTCGTGCCGTCGGGCGCACCGCTCAAGCCGGACCCCTTCCGGACTCGTCCGACTCGGCGCTCGCGACCCGGCGCTCGAGCTGCGCGAGACGCTGCCCGAGTTCCTTCACGCGCTCCGCGTGCTCGGAATGGACCACCGAGAAGTGCAGGAGAATCACCAGGAAGAACGCGAGCCCCACCAGGAACAGCGCCGACGGCGGATAGTGGATCCCGACCAGGAACGCCAGCCGATCGAGCAGGCCGCGCCAGAGCGAGAGCAGGAGCAGAACGGCCGCCGTGAAGATCCAGAGCAGCGAGTAGCGCTCCTGCAGGCGACGTCGCCGGACGAGCTCCAGCACGATGCCGAGCAGGCCCGCACTGGCCAGGATCGAAACCCACTGGACGCGGTCCACGGCTCCTCCCGATCGCTCGGACCCTTCGCCGGAACCCCGGGACTGCTCCCGGAGATCCGGTTTCCGGAGGGCATCGCAAGTCGATGACCGTACCAGATCCCCCCCGGCCCAGCCACCCGCGGCGGCGCCGCCCGGCGCCCGGATCCCGTCGGGCCTCGTGCGCGCGGCCGGGAGTTAGCGGCCCGAACCCACGCCCGTGGCCCGGAGATCCGGGTGGAAGGGGTCGATCGCGAGTCCTTCCCGCCACGCGGCGCTCGCTCCTCCCGCGTCGCCGCGGGCCGCCCGGAGGTTGCCGAGCCGGTACCAGTCCTCGGCCGACCGCGGCTCGAGGCGCACCACCTCGCCGAGCGCGGCTTCCGCCTCCCCGAACCGGCCCTCGCCCACCGCGGCCACCGCGCGCAGGCGCCACACGTCCGGACTGTCGTCCGGCGCTGCCGCGAGCGCGTCCCCCGCCGCCGGCCAGTCCTCGTCCTCGAGCGCGACGACCGCGCGTTCCAGCGCGGACGGCGGCACCCGATCTTCCGTGCCGCGGACGCGGTAGACGTCGACTGCGGCGAGATGGGGGCCCCGGAGGGGCCAGCGCGCGATCCACTGCAGCGAGTCGAGCCAGCCTTCGCGCGTCGCCGCGTCCAGCTCGCCCGGGACCGCGAGCACGAGATGGGTCGCCTCCGTCGCCGTCACCTCGTCCCAGGTCGCCGAACCGAACTGCGGTCGCGCGACGCGCGGCCCGTCGAACGCGAGCGTCGGCGCGAGTCCCCCCCACGCCACCGCCTCGGCGGGCAGCGCAACGTCGAAGCCGCCGGCCGCCCGGACGAGATGATCCGTACGATGCGAGAAGAACCACCCGAGCTGTCCGAGCTGCACGAGGCCGATCGCCGCCACCAGGAACCGAACCGGAAACCGGTCGGGCAGGGCGAGTCGAGACCGCGCGACGACGAAAGCGCCCGTCACCAGCACGGCGAACGCCGCCGCGACGCCCACCTCCACCGGAACGACGGCGAACCGTTCTCCCCACCCGTCACCGAACGCCGAGATCACCGCGGCGATCCGCGTGTCCGGCGACAGCACGGAGTCGGTCAGCTCGATCGACCACTGCGCGATCGCCTCGATCGCGGCCACCCCGGCCGCCCAGCTCACGACCCCCACGAACCACGGCGGCACCGGCGGCGCCTCCTGGCCCCCCCCGGGTCCCCGTGCCCGCGCCATGCCCTCGAGCGCCGCGACCGCGCACGGCATCAGCGCGAAGACGGCCGGCACGAAGTACCGCGGCGCGGCATACGGAAGCAGCGACGCACCGATCCAGGTCGCGAGGAACCACCAGGCGAACAGCGCCACGCCGCTCCGGTGCGCGGACCTCCGGACGTTCGGAAGCGCCACCGCCGCGACCGCGAACGTCGCCCCGAGCGCGCCGAGCAACGGCATCCGGTGGAACACCCACGACGTCCGGAACGCGCGGAA
>JAGQIB010000118.1:0-2923 GCA_020431545.1 Gemmatimonadota bacterium | reverse complement strand
CGATGCGCCCACGGGGCCACCGTCACCAGCCAGAGTGCCGTGGCGAGGCCGATCCCGCCGCCGAACGCGAGCAGAGGTCGCGCGCTGCGCCGGCGAATGATCAAGAACGCCGCCGCGGCCGGGACGAACAGGACGGCCTGCGGCTTCGCGAACCACGCGGCCACGCCGGCGAGCGCGCCCGCCGTGGCGTACTCGCGCGACCGATCGCCGAGCGCGAACCACGCCGCGCCCGCCAGGAGCGCCGTCGCCAGGTGCTCCGGCAGCGGGATGCGCCCGAACTCCGCGAGCCACGCGCAACCGCCGAGCGCCGCCGCCGCGCCGAGCGGCGACACGCCGGCCCGGCCCGCCGCGAGCGCTCCCGCGAACACCGCGATCGTGGCCCAGAGGGCTCCCGTGAACTGGAGCACGTCCCGGGTCGGACCGAAGCCGCCGAACGCGAGCCGCGCGATTCCGTTCCACAGCGGGTAGAACGCGTGCCCGCGCTCGCCCCCCGCACGCCAGTCGCCGAAGCGAACGTCGTCGCGCGCACCGAGCACGATCGACGGCGGATCGGTGAACAGCCCGTTCGACCAGGACAGTCGAACCGGCGGGTCCGCGGAGGGGAACAGCGCCCGCAGGAGCAGGGCCGCGCCGATCACCGCGACGAACACGGCCGCCTTCATGCGCCGGGATCCTCCGGGGCGGGCACGGACCGCAGCAACCCGAGCAGGATCGCGAGGCTCACCTTCACCACGTAGTACGCCGAGCGGACGGGCGTGATCGTCGACTGGCCCGTCACGCGCTCGCGAAACTCGCACGCGACCTCCGTCACGCGGAAGCCGGCCCTCGACAGCAGGACCAGCGCTTCGACCTCGGGATAATCCTGCGGATAGTGCAGCGCCAGATACCGGATGACGGGGCGGCTCGCCGCGCGAAAACCGGACGTCGTGTCGTGGAAGCGACGCCCCGTGGCGGCCGACACGAGCGCCGAGAACATCAGCATCCCGGCCCGACGCGAGCGCGACGCGCGATAGTCGGTGCGCTCCACGTAGCGCGAACCGAGGACGAGATCGGCCGCGCCGGCGGCGATCGGTGCGAGCAGACGCGGGATCTCGGACGCGAGATGCTGGCCGTCTCCGTCGACCTGGACCGCGACGTCGTAGCCGTGGTCGCGCGCCCACTGGTAGCCGGTCTGTACCGCGGCTCCGATCCCGAGATTGAACGGCAGATCGAGCACCACGGCGCCGGCCTCGCGCGCCACCCGCGACGTTTCGTCCCGCGATCCGTCGTTCACGACGACCACGTCCACCCCACCGAGGGCGCGGAGCTCCCGCACCACTCCGCCCACGGATCCCTCCTCGTCGAACGCGGGGACGATCGCGAGCGTCCTCATCGCGCGCCTCTCCGCACCCGCGCGAGCCCCGCGAGCAGGCCGCGCACGAGACCCCAGCCGCGCGCGTACGCACGCAACGTCGCCACGGGGGCGAGACCGAGCGCGGACGCCGAGCGCGTGAAACGTGCGACCTGCATCGCGAGGATCTCCGACAGCGCGACCACGAGCGCGAACGTGAACAAAGCGTACGCCACGGTGGTCGGAACGAACGGCGCCGCGACCAGGAACGCCACGGACAGGGCCGCGAGCGGAGGCGTCGCGAAGTCCAGCGGCCCGGCGTAGCCGTCGCCCCGCATGCGTCCCGGATGAGCCGCGTACAGGTACATCCTCCAGTATCCGTGACGCGATTGCTCGCGCAGGTACCGGGACAGTTTCTCCGGATGATGGTGATCCACGAGCGCGTCGCGCACGAACCGGATCGCGAAGCCGGCGTCGCGCAGGCGATACGAGAGGTCGTTGTCCTCGCCGCTCGGAGCCGGGAACGACTCGTCGAAGCCGCCCACGGCCTCCAGGGCCGCGCGCCGCGCCCCGAGATTGAAGGAGCCGGCGAACTCCACGAGATCGGGCAGACGCGAGTGCCGCCAGCGGATCTCGGCGTGCACGAGCTCGGCGAGATAGCGTCCCGGATTCGCGATGCCGTACGAGCCGCCCACCACGTGAACGTCTTCGTCCAGTCCGGCGGTGAGAAGACGCGCCCAGTCCGCGTGCGGCACGCAGTCGGAATCGGTGAACAGGATCACGTCGGCGCGCGCCTCGCGGAACCCGCGATTTCGGGCCGCCGCCGGCCCCGCGTTCGGCTGCGAAACGACCCGCGCTCCGGCGCGCTCCGCCGCGACGCGCGTGTCGTCCGTGGATCCGTCGTCCACGACCACGACCTCCACGGTGCCGTCGAAGTCCTGGGCGAGCGCGCCGGCCACCGCGCGGGGAATCGTGGCGGCGGAGTTGTACGCCGCGATCACGATGGAGACGTCGGGCTCGCTCACGATCCCTCCTCCCACCGGACCGCGAGCTCCCGCACCGCGGCGTCGAACGTGCCGTGCTGCGCGAGCCAGGCCTGGCCGGCGCGCGCGCGATCGCGCTCGGGGCGCGCGAGTGTGGCGAGCAACGTGTCCACGAACGCGTCGGGACCGGTTCCCACGGGCATCTCCACCCACGCGGCGAAACGTCGTGCGTCCGGCGTGGGCGACGTCACCACCGGCACGCCGGCCGCGAGCGCCTCGCGCAGCTTGATCGACGCCCGATGACGGTTCGCCTCGGTGTCTTCCAGGAAGTTCAGCGCGACGTCGGCGAGCGCGAAGTACGCGGGCACCTCCGCGTGGACCACCGTACCCACGAAACGCGCCCAGCCGGGCGGAAGCTCCTGCCCCGCGCGCGCCTCGAGCCGGGTCCGCTCCCGGCCGTCCCCCACCACCAGCAGGCGACCCTCCGGGTGCGCGCGCGCCACCCGCGCGAGTGCCGGCAGCAGCGGGCCGAGGTCGGACGCCGGGCCGAGGTGCCCGGCGTACAGCAGGATCGGCCCCGGGCCGAGACCGAGCCGCTCCCGGAGCCCCG
>JAGQIB010000117.1 GCA_020431545.1 Gemmatimonadota bacterium | reverse complement strand
CGCAAGATGATCATCAACGCGCTGAACTCCGGCGCCGACGTCTTCATGGCCGACTTCGAGGACTCGCTCTCGCCGACGTGGTCGAACGCCGTGGGCGGCCAGGTTCATCTGCGCGACGCGATCCGTCGCGAGATCGAGTGGGTGAATGCGGACGGCCGCGAGTACCGGCTGAACGACGATCCGGCCACGCTCGTGGTGCGCCCGCGCGGCTGGCATCTGGACGAGAAGCACGTCCTCGTGGACGGCGAGCCGATGTCGGGATCGCTGTTCGACTTCGGTCTGTACTTCTTCCACAACGCGCACGAGCTGGTCGAGCGGGGCACCGGACCGTACTTCTATCTCGCGAAGCTGGAGAATCACCGCGAGGCTCGCCTCTGGAACGAGGTGTTCGAATACGCGCAGTCCGAGCTCGGAATCCCGCGCGGCACGATCAAGGCGACGGTTCTGATCGAGACGATCCTCGCGGCGTTCGAGATGGATGAGATCCTCTGGGAACTGCGCGAGCACGCCGCCGGGCTCAACTGCGGGCGCTGGGACTACATCTTCTCGTTCATCAAGAAGTTCCGGAACCGCCGCTCGTTCGTGCTGCCCGATCGGGCGAGCGTCGGCATGACCCGACACTTCCTCCGTTCGTACTCCGAGCTGCTCGTGCAGACCTGCCACCGTCGCGGTGCGCACGCGATGGGCGGCATGGCCGCGCAGATCCCGATCAAGCGGGATCCGGAACTCAACGCGCGCGCCATCGCGAAGGTCCGCGAGGACAAGCGTCGCGAGGCGCACGCGGGCCACGACGGCACCTGGGTCGCTCACCCCGGTCTGGTGGCGATCGCCCGCGAGGAGTTCGAAGTCCTCGAGGGACCGAACCAGCTCGACAACGCGCGCGACGACGTCTGGGTCACCGCGCGCGACCTGCTCGAGGTGCCGGAAGGCCAGGCGACCGAGGCCGGACTGCGCCAGAACGTGAACGTCGGCATCCGCTACCTCGAGGCCTGGCTGGAGGGTCAGGGTTGCGTGCCGCTCTACGACCTCATGGAAGACGCGGCCACGGCGGAAATCTCGCGCGCGCAGGTCTGGCAGCAGATCCGCCACGGCATCCGGCTCGTGGACGGTCGCCTCGTCGACGTGCCGCTCGTCCGCCGAATCATCAACGAAGAGCTGATGGCGATCCGCGACGTCGTGGGCGACTCGACGTACTGGAGCGGTCGCTATCGCCTCGCCGCGGACCTGTTCCAGCACCTCGTCACCTCCGATCAGCTCGAAGACTTCCTCACTCTCGTCGCTTACGAACACCTCTAGCCCGACATCCCAGGAGATCCCGCGATGAAGACCAACGGTCACGTGAACGGCAACGGCAACGGCAACGGCATGAACGGGCACTCGGGGAACGGGAGTGCGCCGAAGCGATTGATGGAGCGCGACGAGCGGTGGCTCGGCATCCAGCGCGACTACACGTTCGAGGACGTGAAGAAGCTGCGCGGCTCCGTGGTGGTCCAGCACACGCTCGCGGAGCTCGGTGCGGAGCGCCTGTGGAGTCTCCTCCACGAGGAGGACTACGTGAACGCGCTCGGAGCGCTCACGGGCAACCAGGCGGTTCAGCAGGTCCGCGCCGGATTGAAGGCGATCTATCTGTCCGGGTGGCAGGTCGCGGCCGACGCGAACCTCGCCGGCCACATGTACCCGGATCAGAGCCTCTACCCCGCGAACAGCGTGCCGATGGTCGTGCAGCGCATCAACCGCGCGCTGGCTCGTGCCGATCAGGTGGATCACCTCGAGGGCCGGACCGGAACGCACTGGTACGCGCCGATCGTCGCCGACGCGGAGGCCGGGTTCGGCGGACCGTTGAACGCGTTCGAGCTGATGAAGGGAATGATCGAGGCGGGCGCGGCCGGCGTGCACTTCGAGGATCAGCTCGCGTCCGAGAAGAAGTGCGGTCACCTCGGCGGCAAGGTCCTCGTGCCGACCTGCACGTTCATCCGCACGCTGAACGCGGCGCGCCTCGCCGCCGACGTGCTCGACGTGCCGACGCTGATCGTCGCCCGCACCGATGCCCAGGCCGCGACGTTGATCACGAGCGACGTGGACGAGCGGGACCGGGAGTTCCTCTCGGGTGGTCGTACGCCGGAGGGCTTCTTCGAGCTCAAGAACGGACTGGACACCGCGATCGCCCGCGCGATCTCGTACGCGCCGTACGCCGATCTGCTGTGGTGTGAGA
>JAGQIB010000007.1 GCA_020431545.1 Gemmatimonadota bacterium | reverse complement strand
TACCCGGGGGTGGAGGAGCTCAAGGTCGCCGTGATGGGTTGCATCGTGAACGGCCCGGGCGAATCCAAGCACGCGCACGTGGGCATCTCGCTGCCGGGCACGGGCGAATCGCCGAAGGCGCCGGTGTACGTGGACGGCAAGCGTTTCGGCACGCTCGAGGGGCCGACGATCGTCGCGGAGTTCACGAAGATCGTCGACGAGTACGTCGCCACCCGCTGGGGCGTGAGCGTCCCGGCCCGGGGCTAGCGTCGTCGGCGGAAGATCTACGGTCGCTCCGGGAACAGCATTCCCTGCGGCGACGTGAGCGGCAGCTTCAGCGCGGTCAAGATCTCCGCGACCCACCCGTTCGGATTCCCCGCCGCGAGCGGCCTCGCCTTCACGCCGAACGCCTCGATCAACTCGTCGAGCGTGCGATCGATCTCGCGCTGGAATCCGAGGTCCGTGTCGCGCGTTCCGTCGAAGGCTGGCGTCTGCCACACGGGCACCTTGAACAGCGCGGTGTAGGTGGCGCACCACCCGGCGATCCAGGACTCCAGGTCCTTCTGCCGGCCGACGGCGTGCACGAGGTAGGCATAGTTGTCGAGGACGGAGCGGTCGCACACCACGACGTCGGCGAGGTTCACCGCGGCGATCTCCCGGGCGCACTGTGCGTGCAGGATCCACGCCTGCGCATCCAGCGTCGTGGTCTGGTTGATCGGGAGCGGGCACTCGCGGGCGACCTCCTTGACCACGTCCACCGCGCGGTCCAGGCGCTTCAGCCGGGCGGCGAGCTCGTAGCAGAGGGTGGTCTTGCCCACTCCGTGCGTGCCGATGAGAGCGATCTTCATGGGGCCTCCGAGCCGGGGATGTTAGACCGCACGGCATCCCGCCGCCAGCATTCCGCGCCGCGGGCCGCGGGCCGCGCCGTGCGCGGGCGCCGTTCGCCGAGAGCCCGCCGAGAGCCCGCCGAGCTCGGCGACGCCCGCCGCGTTGACCGCGGACGCGAGCGGACCGACACTCCGGGACCGGGGGAGGCCGTACGGTTTCGCGGGTCTCTTCGCGGAAGTACGCCGTGGGTTTCGAGCTTCCGCGCGGGAGGGAGGTCCGCCGCTGAGCTGGATGCATCCGTTCCGGGACGCCCGCCGACGTCGCTTGAGCGCGCGGCCGTTTCCGCCGGAGTGGGACCGGATTCTCGAGCGGAACTTCCCTCTCGATAGGGCGCTGCCGGCGGCCGACCGGGCCGAGCTGCGACGTCGCGTTCGGATCTTCCTCGCGGAGAAGCACTTCGAGGGCGCGGGCGGACTCGACCTCACCGAGGAGATCCGGGTGACCATCGCGGCCCAGGCCTGCCTGCTCCTGCTGCACCGGGGAGAGGATTTCTACCCGCGTCTGGACTCGATCATCGTCTATCCGGCCGCCTACCGCGTGCGCACGATCGAGCGCTCCGCCGACGGCGTGGTGCACGAGCGCGACCAGGTCCGTCTCGGCGAGGCCTGGAACACGGGCGCGGTCGTGCTGTCGTGGGAAGATGTCCGCTACGGCGCCGCGGACCTGCACGACGGCCACAACGTGGTCCTGCACGAGTTCGCGCACCAGCTCGACCTCGAGAACAACGCTGCCGACGGCGCGCCCGAGCTCCCGCGACGGAGCATGTACGTGGCGTGGGCGCGCGTTCTCGGCCACGAGTACGAGCAACTGCGTCACGAGATCGAGCGCGGGCACCGCACTCTCATGGATGCCTACGGGGCCACGAACCCCGCGGAGTTCTTCGCGGTGGCGACCGAGACGTTTTTCGAGCGCCCGCACGCCCTTCGCGAAAAACACCCGGAACTCTATGACCAGTTGAGTCGTTTCTACGCCCAGGATCCGGTGTCCTGGGTCGCCTCGAGCCGGGAGGATTCATGCAACTCGGAATGATCGGACTCGGTCGCATGGGCGCCAACATGGTGCGGCGCCTTCTGGCCGGGGGGCACGAGTGCGTCGTGTTCGACCGCTCGGCGGATGCGGTCCGGGCGCTCGAGAAGGAGAACGCGAGCGGCGCGTCGTCTATTCCGGATCTGATCGGCCGCCTGGAACGTCCGCGCGTCGTCTGGCTGATGGTCCCCGCGGGCGCGGTGGACGCCGTCATCGCCGACGTCCGCCCTCATCTCGAGCGCGGGGACATCCTCGTGGACGGCGGCAACTCGTACTACGTGGACGACCTCCGCCGCGCGCAGGAGCTCGCGGGCGACGGCCTCGAGTACGTCGACGTCGGCACGAGCGGCGGGATCTGGGGCGCGGAGCGCGGCTACTGCATGATGATCGGCGGGCACGAGCGGGTGGTGACCCACCTGGATCCGGTCTTCGCGACGCTCGCGCCCGGCCGCGGCGACATTCCGAGCACCCCCGGCCGCGACGGTCGCGGCGGCACCGCCGAGCTCGGTTACCTGCACTGCGGGCCGAGCGGCGCGGGGCACTACGTGAAAATGGTCCACAACGGCATCGAGTATGGCCTCATGGCCGCGTACGCGGAAGGGCTCGGCGTCCTCGCGGCCGCGAACGCGGGAGCGCGGCACGTGGCGGTGGACGCGGAGACGACGCCGCTCCGCCATCCGGAGCGCTACCGGTTCGACCTCGATCTCGCCGACGTCACCGAGGTCTGGCGGCGCGGGAGCGTGATCTCCTCCTGGTTGCTGGACCTCACGGCCGCGGCGCTGGCCGACGACTCCACGCTGTCGGCGTTCACGGGGCGCGTCTCCGATTCGGGCGAGGGGCGGTGGACCGTGAAGGCCGCGATCGATACGGGGGTGCCGGCTCACGTGCTGTCCGCGGCGCTGTACGAGCGATTCAGCTCGCGCGGCCAGGCGGACTTCGCGGACAAGGTCCTGTCCGCGATGCGCTTCCGCTTCGGTGGGCACTCCGACGCCCGCCCGGAGCGCGAGTCGTGAGCGGGGCGCGCGCGTCCGGCGCGTCGGCGAAATCGCGCACCTCTCTTCCCGCGTGGACGGCGCTGGCGGCGCATCAGCGAGAGATCGCGCCCTTGCACCTGCGCGACCTGTTTGCGCGCGATCCGGAACGTGGGGAGCGCTTCACCGCCGAGGCCGGCGGGCTCTTCCTGGACTACTCGAAGAACCGCATCACCGCCGAGACGATCGACCTGCTGGTCGGTCTGGCCGAAGCCGTCGATCTGCGCGGCCGCATCGACGCGATGTTCGCGGGCGAGAAGATCAACACCACGGAAGGACGATCGGTGTTGCACGTGGCGCTGCGGGCGCCGCGGGAAGCGTCGATCGTGGTGGAGGGACACGACGTCGTGCCGGACGTTCACGCGGTGCTCGACCGGATGGGCGAGTTCGCCGGGCGCGTCCGGCGCCGGGAGTGGAAGGGGCACACGGGACGCCCGATCCGGAACGTCGTCAACGTGGGGATCGGCGGCTCCGATCTCGGGCCGGTGATGGCCTGGCGCGCGCTTCGCCACTACTCCGATCGGGATCTCACGTTCCGGTTCGTCTCGAACGTCGACGGGACGGACTTCGCGGAGTCCGTGCGGGGTCTCGATCCCGCGGAGACGCTGTTCGTCGTGGCCTCGAAGACGTTCACGACCCAGGAGACGATGACGAACGCCCGCAGCGCGCGCGAGTGGTTGCTCGCGGCCTTCGGCGGCAACACGGCGGCGATCGCCCGCCACTTCGTGGCCGTGTCCACGA
>JAGQIB010000116.1 GCA_020431545.1 Gemmatimonadota bacterium | reverse complement strand
TTCAAGGGCACGGGAAACATGGAGCTGGTCCTCGAGCGCAAGCTCGCCGACCGCCGTATCTTCCCGGCGATCGACCTGCAGAAGAGCGGCACCCGGAAGGAAGAGCTGCTGCTGGAGCAGACCGCGATCAACCGCACCTGGATTCTCCGCAAATACCTGAACGAGCTGAACGTCGTCGAGGCGATGGAGTTCCTGGTCGAGCGGTTCGGCCAGTACAAGTCCAACAAGAAGTTCCTCGACAGCATGGCTTCGGGCGCGTAGTCGCGCACCCGCGGACCGGCGATCGGGTTCGTCGCCGGCCGGAGACCCGGAACCCCGGACGCGGGAACGCGCATCCGATTGATCGGCCGGGCGGAGGATCATGCCCCGCCCCAACCCGAGGAGTGAAAGATGAAGGCCGAGATCCATCCCGATTACGAAACCACCACCGTCAAGTGCGTCTGCGGGCACTCCTGGGAGACCCGGAGCACCGCGGGCGGGGTCCTGCACGTCGACATCTGCTCGGCCTGCCATCCGTTCTACACGGGCAAGCAGAAGCTGATCGACACCGCCGGTCGTGTGGAGCGGTTCCGCAAGCGCTCCGAGAAGGTGGAAATCCTCCAGAAGCAGGCGGCGGAACGCGCGGCCAAGAAGGCGGGCGGTTCGGAAGGCGCCGCCGGCTAGGAGCGATCCCCCTTGGCCAAAGCCCCGCAAGCGCTCGTGGGCGGGCAAGCCGTGATCGAGGGCGTGATGATGCGCGCCCCGGGCGGCGTGGCCTGCGCGGTTCGTCGTCCGGACGGCACGATCGCCGTCCGGTACGACGAGCACGTGCCGTTCACGAAGAAGGTGAAACCGTTCGGCTTGCCGATCCTCCGCGGCGCGGCCACGCTCGTGGAAGCGATGGTGCTCGGCACCTCCACGCTGATGTGGAGCGCCGAGGAGTCCGCGAAGGAGGAGGAGCGCCGCGAGACCAAGCCCTGGGAGAAGATCGGCTTCGGCGCGGTGACCGTGCTGTCGTTCGCGTTCGGGCTGTTCCTGTTCTTCTGGGTGCCGCTGTGGCTCACGGATCTGACCGGGGTCCAGGGGCGGGCCACGTACAATCTCGTGGACGGCGTGTTTCGACTCGCGATCTTCTTCCTGTATCTGTTCCTGATCACGCGCTGGGGTGAGATGCGGCGCGTGTTCCAGTACCACGGGGCCGAGCACATGGCGATCTTCAACTACGAGGCCGAGGTTCCCATCTCGGTGGAGAACACGCGAAGCCGGCCGCGGCTGCACCCGCGTTGTGGCACGAGCTTCCTGTTCTTCGTGATGCTCGTGTCCATCTTCGTGTTCGCGCTGCTCGGCAAGCCGGAGACGGTCGGCGAGCGGCTGCTGCGGATCGCTTTCGTTCCCGTGATCGGCGGACTGTCGTACGAGGTGATCCGGTTCTCCGCGAAGATCGAGAACACCTGGCTCGGCAAGGCGCTCGCCGCCCCGGGCAAGGCGCTCCAGCTCCTCACGACCGCGGCGCCCGACGACACGCAGGTCGAGGTCGCGGTGGCCTCGTTGAAGGTGGCGCTCACCGGCGATCCGAATGCGCACGAACCGGATCCGGAGCTGGCACGGCAGGCGGCGGCCGCGCTGGGCGGAACGCTCGCGCCGGAGTTCTCGGGGGTGACCACGTGAACGAACGCGCACGTCAGGCGCTGGCGCGGTTCCGGGAGCTCGATCAGCTGCTGTCGAGTCCCGAGGTCGCGTCGAACGTCGCGAAGCTGAAGGAGCTGGGGCGCGAACGCGCGTCGCTCGAGGAGCTCGGTGCGGCGGCGGCGGAGTACGAGCGCCTCGAGAAGGCGATCGCCGACGCGAAGGAGATGCTCGACGCCGGCGACCCGGAACTCGCGGAACTAGCCCAGGCGGAGCTGGACGAAAGCGAGCCCGCACTCGAGTCGCTCGAGGAGAAACTCAAGGTCCTCTCGCTGCCGAAGGATCCCGATGATTCGCGCAACGCGATCGTGGAGATCCGGGCGGGCACCGGCGGCGACGAGGCCGCGCTCTTCGCGGCCGAGGTGTATCGCATGTACTCGCGGTACGCGGATCACAAGGGCTGGCGCACCGAGGTGCTCGAGGCGAACGAGACCGAGATCGGCGGCGTGAAGGAGATCGTGTTCTCGCTCCAGGGCGAGGGGGCGTTCGGCCGCATGCGCTGGGAGAGCGGCGTGCATCGCGTCCAGCGCGTACCGCAGACGGAAGCGGGCGGGCGGATCCACACGTCGGCGGTGTCGGTGGCGGTCCTGCCGGAGGCCGAGGAGGTCGACGTGGAGATCGATCCCGCGGAACTGCGGATCGACGTCTATCGCTCGCAGGGACCCGGCGGTCAGAGCGTGAACACCACGGACTCGGCGGTCCGGATCACGCACATCCCGACGGGCCTCGTGGTGACGTGCCAGGACGAGAAGTCCCAGCA
>JAGQIB010000115.1 GCA_020431545.1 Gemmatimonadota bacterium | reverse complement strand
TCCTCATGGGCGCCACGGCCGGCCGCACCACGCTCCAGGGCGAGGGACTCCAGCACATGGACGGTCACTCGCACCTGCTCGCCTCCGCCGTGCCGACCGTGCAGCCTTACGATCCGTCGTACGCGTACGAGCTCTCGGTGATCATCCGCGACGGCCTGCGACGCATGTACGAGAACGGCGAGGACGTGTTCTACTACATCACGATCTACAACGAGAACTACACGATGCCGGAGATGCCCGAGGGCGCGGCCGAAGGGATCCTGCGCGGCCTCTACCGCGTGCACCCGGCGCCGGAGAAGGGCAAGCACCGGGCGCAGCTGTTCGGCAGCGGTCCGATCCTGATGCACGCCGTGCGCGCGCAGGAGATCCTCGCGAAGTACGGCGTGGCCGCCGACGTCTGGTCCGCGACGAGCTACACGCTGCTCCGGCGCGAAGCGCTGGACTGCGAGCGCTTCAATCGCGAGTGCCCGGACGAACCCGCCCGCATCCCGCTCGTGACCCGTCTGCTCGAGGGAACCGAGGGACCCGTGATCGCGGCCAGCGACTGGATCAAGGCCGTGCCGGATCAGATCGCCCGCTGGGTGCCGAACGCCTGGCAGTCGCTCGGGACGGATGGTTTCGGCCGCAGCGACACCCGCGAGGCGACGCGACGTTTCTTCCGGGTCGACGCGGAGAACATCGCGGCCGCCACGCTGGCGCAGCTCGCGGCGATGGGTCGCATCCCGGTGGCCGACGTGGTGAAAGCTCGCTCGGAACTCGGTCTCGCGGACGATCCCGCGATCCTCGTCGGCCTGCCGACGGAAGTCGGTACGCGACCGTAGTCGACGCCCCGGCCTCGCTTCAGGAATCCCACCCGCGTCGGGCCATCTCGGCCGACGCGTGGTGGATGTCCTTGTCCCCGCGGCCGGACAGGTTCAGCACCACGAGCGCGTCCGCGGGCAGATTCTTCCCCTCCCGGAGAATCCACGCGACCGCATGCGAAGACTCCAGCGCCGGCAAGATCCCCTCCGTGCGGCAGAGCGTCCGGAACCCGCGCAACGTCTCCTCGTCCGTGACCGAATCGTAGCTCGCGCGACCGATGTCGTGCAGCCACGCGTGCTCCGGCCCCACGGACGGGTAGTCGAGTCCGGCGGACACGCTGTGCGTGCCGGCGACCTGGCCGGCCTCGTCCTGCAGCAGCCACGAGCGCGTGCCGTGCAGCACGCCGGGCGATCCGCCGTGGAAGCGCGCGGCGTGGCGACCGAGCTCGCGGGAGTCGCCGCCCGCCTCCACCCCCACGAGCCGCACCGAGTCGTCGTCCAGGAACGCGTGGAACAGGCCGATCGCGTTCGAGCCGCCGCCCACGCACGCCAGGCACAGATCCGGCAGCCGCCCCTCCGCCTCCAGGATCTGGCGGCGCGCCTCCACCCCGATCACCCGCTGGAAGTCGCGCACCAGGCGCGGAAACGGATGCGGCCCGAGCACCGAGCCGAGGACATAGTGCGTGTCGCGCACGTTCGTGACCCAGTCGCGCA
>JAGQIB010000114.1:693-12277 GCA_020431545.1 Gemmatimonadota bacterium | reverse complement strand
GCACGTCGCCGGAGATCGCGATCCGTTCGTGCACGAACGCCACATGTCCCGGCGAGTGACCCGGCGTGAAATGGACGTCGAGCGTGACTTCGCCGAAGGTCCAGGAGCGTCCCGGCACGAGCTCCTCGTCCGGCGGCGGGGGCGGCGTGAGCTCCAGTCCGAACATCGCGGCCTGCTGCGGGAACGCGTCGAGCAGGAATCGGTCCTCGGCATGCATCCAGATCGGGATCCCGTAGCGCTCCTTCAGTGCCGTGTTGCCGGCGACGTGATCGATGTGTCCGTGCGTGTTCAGGATCGCCACCGGAGCGACTTCGATCTCGTCGAGCCGGCGGAGCAGGATCTCCGGTTCGTCGCCGGGATCCACCACCACGGTGGTCCCCGTGCTCTCGCAGCGCAGCAGGTACGAGTTCACCTGGAAGGCACCCATCGGGTACTGCTCGACGATCACCAGAATCCTCCGCACAGGTCGCGATCGTCCTCCGGGCCGGAACTCGCGCCCGGCTCCCCCGGGCCACGCTCCTCCGCCGCCTGGCGGACCGCCGCCCGCCGCGTGGCGCACGGCTGACAGAGGCCGTGGAACACGACCGGCCAGCGGCCGAGCGTCCATCCGGTCCGCTCGGAGACCTCGCGTCGCAGGTCGCGCACGTCCTCGAGGTCGATGTCCGCGACGAGACCACAGGAGATGCAGCGCAAGTGCTCGTGCACGTGCGACGTTCCGTCGAAGCGGGACGGGTTCGCCCCCCCGCTGAACTCCCAGATCAGTCCCTTTTCCTTCAGGATCCGCAACGTGCGGTAGATCGTGGCGAGGCTGATGTCGGAGAGCGCCTGACGCGCGTGACGGTAGATCCACTCCGCGGTGGGATGAGTGTCGCAGGAGCGGACGAGATCGAGCACGACCTCCCGCTGCGGTGTGCGGCGGAGGCCGACGTGCTTCCAGTCGACTTCGTCGGAGGGCCGACGTCGCGTCGGCAGGGGGCGGCGAGCAGCCATCGTTTCCTCGAGCCCGTCGAGCAGGGCGGTTCGCGCGTACGAACCGCCCGATCGGCTCGACTAGTTGAGGTGCGCCTCGAGTCGCCGCGACAGATTGCCGTTGCGCAGGCGGAGAAGCGCTCGGTCCTTCAGCTGGCGAATCCGCTCCTTGGAGAGATGCAGCTTCTCGCCGATCTCACCCAGGGTGTACGGCTCTTCGCCCGTGAGGCCGAAGTACAGGTTGATGATCAGCTCCTCACGCTGCGACAGCGACTCGACGGCCTCGCGGACGTCGGACCGGCACTCGGTGCCTTCGAGGCCGAGCTCCGGCGAGATGTCGTCCGTGTCGTCGGCGATGCGGTTCAGCGGAGCCTCGCGATCCGGATCGTCGTAGTCCGTGACCATGGAGAATGCGCGCACGGAGGACATCGCCTCCTCGATCTCGCGGCGCGGACGGCCGATCGCCTGCGCGACCTCCTCCAGAGAGGGCGCGCGCTCCAGCTTCTTCTCGAGCGACTCCTCCGCGCGGCAGACGTCGCGCAGCGTGTCGCGGCGGCTGTGCGGGTAGTGCACGAGGTGCAGCTGCTCGGCGAGGGCCTTGTTCAGATTCCGCCGGATCCACCACACGGCGTAGGAAATGAACGCACAGCCCTTGCGCTCGTCGAAGCGGCGCGCCGCCTCGTAGAGACCGAGATTGCCTTCCGTCACGAGGTCGGGGAGCGGAATGCCGCGATTCATGTAGCGCTTCGCGATGTTCACCACGAACCGGAGGTTCGCCTGCACGAGCTCGTGAACGGCTGCTTCTTCGCCGCCCCGGATCCGCACGCCGAGAGTCCCCTCCTGCTCACGCGTGAGCAGCGGGATTCGTCCGATTTCCCGAAGGTACATGCCGAACGAGTCGTCCAGCGGAGCCGTACTGCGAACTTTCGTGGCGCTCATGATCCCTCCCACTGCGATCCAATCGCGCGCTCCGGCCGTCCTGCCGGCCGGATTCCCGGTGCTCCGCCTGCCGGCTTCGCCGGCTCGGGCGGGGGCGGGGCCGGTCGAGCAGCCCGCCGCGGACTCCTTCTGGTCCGCCATCGATATCTCTTCAACCCACCGACCTGAGAATCGTTCCTATTAACCGCATCTTGCGACTCATTGTCAAGTGACTTCTGTCACAAGGTTCGGCAACTCCTGACTCGACGCGCAAGTCGTTTAATTTCAATCAGTTCGAAATGCGTTGATTCGCGTCCGGGACCACCGCTCGAGGCCTTCGCCCGGGGTGAGGATTTCCCGGTCCTCCTCGATCGTGGGGCTGAAGCGGCCCGGAGGGAGGTCCTCATCCACGCGGAAACGGCCGTAGGAGACCTCGAGACGGCCGCCGTCGGGATCGATCAGGAGCGTCCGCCCGGGCGTGGCTCGCCCCGAGCGCACGCCCCAGTCGCTCCAGACGACCTCCCCGGCCCCTCTCTCCCACCGGGACGGCAGGCCGGTCTCCGGCTCGATCTCCAGTCGCCCCCAATCGCCCGAGACCACGACCAGAGAGTCGGACCGCTCGAGCGTCGAGGCGGCGACCTCCTCCGGCGTCAGCCGCGGATCCCCGAGCAGCGCGGTGAGGACGCGGTCCGGGGAGAGCGGCAGCAGATCCCACGCCGGATCGGAACGGTCGCCGAGAATCCCGAACTTCTCCTGCGGGAGGTCGAGCCACACCGTGCCGTCGGCGGCCACCACGAGGTCGAAGATCGCAAAGAACGCGAGCGACGTTCCTCTCAGGCGCACGAGTCCGGGGGACTCGAACGAGACCGCGCCCCGGCAGGACTGCGGCTCCGTCTCCCCATCCGGTGCCCAGGAGATCTCGAGATCCGCCCGCAGGGTGCGGAGGGAGTCGTTGCGCGCGGACACGATCCGGACCCAGTCGGCGGCCGTCCGCGGCCCGTCCGACGGCTCCGGGAGGCGGGGCGGTGACCCGGCACACCCCGCCGCGAGAGCGGTGCCCCCCGCGAGCGCCACGCCGAGCGCGAATCGGCGGAACGCGCTCATCGCCACCTCACCTCGCGCCGGGCCCGGCCGATCGCGAACAGCGGAAGCAGCATCAGGCCCCCGGCAAACCCGCCCAGGTGCTCGAACCACGCGACGTTTCCGGCCGGTGCCCCGCCGAGGGAGACCATACCGTTCAGCACCTGCAGCGCAATCCAGATCCCGATCACCACCGCCGCGGGAACCCGCACGATCCGCACGATGAAGATGAGAAAGATCGCCGACGTCACGGACGCGCGCGGGAAGCGCAGCAGGTACGCCGCGAGGACTCCCGAGATTGCCCCGCTCGCACCGATCGTGGGCAGCGAGGAGTGCGGGTCGGTGAGCCAGTGCGCGGCGTGCCCCGCAAGACCGCACGCGAGGTAGAACGCGAGAAAGCGCGGCGATCCGAGCACGTCCTCCACGTTGTTTCCGAAGATCCACAGGTACAGGAGATTGCCGCCGAGGTGCAGCAGACTGCCGTGCAGGAACATCGACGTGAACAACGGCAGCGGAGCGGCCAGCGACGCCTCGGCCGGTACGAAACCGAATCGAAGCACGAGGGCATCGGGATCGGCGGCAGTGATCTGCAGGACGAACGCCACCGCATTGACGATCAGGAGAGCGATCGTCACCCACGCGGTTCCCCGCGTGGGATTGTCGTCTTTCAATGGCAGGAACACGTGTCACGCCCCGCGGCCGGAAGGATGTCCTCCCGGCCGAACCGGGCGTCGCCCGGCGAGCTCGCCGGGAGTGCAACCTAGCGCGTGAACGTCGTGGACTCCACGATCAGCATCTTCAGACCGAAGTTCAGGAACGCCACGTCGATCGAGTAGCGACCGCCCGGCAGCTCCCGCCGATCGATCACCCGGCCGACGTCCCGCCAGGTCTGGTGGTAGATGAACTCGCCGATCTCGTAGGACTCCTCCGGCACGTAGGTCCGGAACTCCTCGGGCGCGGGCTCGCCGAAATCGCCGAGGTCCCGTGCATTCCGCAGAGAGTCCGTGTCGGGATCGTACTCGCAGCACACGAGCGCGTTCGTCTTCAGGCAATTCAGCCAGACCAGTCCCGACTCGTCCGGCGGACGGAGCACCTTCATCTTGCGGCGCTTACCGTCTCTCGGGCTCACGACGAATCTCGTGTCGCGAACCGGAGCCTTCTCGACAACGGTCGCCATCAATCCCCTCCTGCTCCCGAAACGGCGGCCTGCGCCGCCTGCCGACCGGGGTGTGAATCCCCGGTGAAAATCGCGTAGAATCAAGCAACGGGAGCGATTTTTGTCAAGCAGAAAGTAATTCCAACAGGTGGCTCTCGGTCGCGATCTCTCCCGAGTGCCCGCCGGCTCCTAGGCGCAGATCTCACGTCGCGACCGGAGCGCGCTGTCGGGATGATGTTCGGACGAGAATACCCGTCGAGCACTGCTGAGGCCAACCCACGGCGCCCGCGGGAGTTCCCGCCCGGACACCCCGTTCGTCACTCGCCGGCGGCGCAGCGCGGGGACGTGGAAAAGACGAAGGGCGGAGCGCTCTGCGCCCCGCCCTCTTTCCTGCCTCTGTGCGCTGGTCTTAGGCCTTCGCCTTGCGACGACGCTTCACGCGACGCTTGGCCTTGGCCTTGCCCTTGGCCTTCGCCTTGACCTTGCGCTTCCGCTTGACCTTGCGCTTGGCCTTGGCCTTGCCCTTGGCCTTCGCCTTGCGCTTCCGCTTGGCCTTGGCCTTGGTCTTGGCCTTGGCTTTGGCCTTGCGCTTCCGCTTGGCCTTGGCCTTGGTCTTGGCCTTCGCCTTGACCTTGCGCTTCCGCTTGGCCTTGGCCTTCGTCTTGGCCTTGGCCTTCACCTTGCGCTTCCGCTTGGCCTTGGCCTTCGTCTTGGTCTTCGCCTTGGCCTTCGCCCTGGAGCGAGCCATCGCCATTCTGGAGTACCTCCGAAAGGACTGTTACTCACGCCGACCCGCAACGCGGGTCCCGTTTCCGGAAACGGCGCCCCCGGGAACTAGCCCGAGGAGGAAGCGCCGCGTGACACCCGCCCTCGGACGGGCATCATCTCGCGCTCCCCCGCGTTTTCCGGTCCAGCATCCGCTCCACCACCGAGCGGAATTCCTCGAGATCGAAGGGCTTCCGAACCCGGACCACCGATCCCGTCCGCCGATCTCCTCGCCGGCGATCCCGGCGCGATCGATCGGGGTCCGTCGTCATCAGGACGACCTGGGCGGCGGGACGAACCCGGCGCATCCGATCGACCAGATTCCCCTCGACCGGCTCCGGCCCCTCGATCGGCTCCTCGGTCGCAATGAGCAGATCGAAAGGGATCGACTCGAGCTTCCTCAGCGCCTCCGGTTCGTCGTCCGCGGTGTCCACCTCGTACCCCGCCTCGCGCAAGTCGAGCGCCAGGGCCCGGGAGGTCACCGGTTCGCTATCGATCAGGATCAGTAGTCTCTTCGACATCCGGGTCGATCCTCGATGCGGCCCGGTCACTGTCCCCTTCGGCGCGACACGGCTCGCCGCGTTCGCACGAACCAAACCTTTCTGTTCTGCACGACTCGTGCCACCGCGTCATTCGTGCGCAAACCACGCGACGTTTCCATCATCGGCGTTCGTACGATCCGGGTTAAGTCGCGTTTCACGAACATCTTGAGCGGAATCGTGAAATGCACCACTCGAAGCGACGCGTGCGCGGCGAAGTGGACGAGGTGCGGCGCGCGGGGAGTGCTTCCGTCAAAAGATTCGACAGTGAGAGCGCGAAAGGCGTCTAGTTCTTTGACGCGGTCGCGCGTTCCTCGGACTCGTCCCACGACTTCAACTTGTTGAGGAGCGTCTGTCGCGTGATGCCGAGGATCTCGGCGGCGCGCGTTCGATTGCCGTCGGTCTCGGCGAGCACTCGTTCGATATGCTCGCGCTCGACGTCGGCGAGCGCGCGTGCCGCGCCCACGAGTCCGCGGGCTCTCGTGAGCGACGAGCTTCCACGCACCTTCTGGGAGAGATGATCGGGGGAGATCCGATCGCACTCCTCGAGCAGGACGATCCGCTCCATCGAGTGACGGAGCTCGCGCACGTTGCCCGGCCAGGAGTAGCTCTCGAGGCACTCGAGGGTCTCCGGTGCCAACCCCATGTCCTTGCCCGTCTGGCGGCCGAACTCCTCCACGAAGCGGGCCGCGAGGAACGCGATGTCCCCCTCCCGCTCGCGGAGCGCCGGCAGGTAGATGTTGATCACCTTGAGTCGGTGCAGCAGATCGGACCGGAACTCGCCGGCGTCGCTGGCGACGTCCAGGTCCTTGTTCGTGGCAGCCACGATTCGAACGTCGAGGGCGCGATCCTCCCGACCGCCGAGCCGGCGGAATCGGCGCTCCTCGATGAACGTGAGCAACTTCGCCTGCGCGGCGGCACCCGCGTCACCGATCTCGTCCAGGAACAACGTGCCGCCGTCTGCGACCTCGGCCAGGCCGCGGCGAGTTTCCTGAGCGTCGGTGAACGTGCCACGCTCGTGACCGAACAGCTCCGCCTCGAACAGCGAGTCGGGGATGGCCGAGCAGTTGAGCTTCACGAACGGCGCCGCCGCCCGTTCCGATTCGTAGTGCAGCGCCCGGGCGACCAGTTCCTTGCCGGTTCCGGTCTCGCCCTGGATCAGCACGGTGCGCGCGCCGGACCGAACGACCTTCCGGATCGTGTCGCGCACTTCCTCGATGTGCTCGGAGCGGCCGAGGATCCGGGACAGTCCCGGCGGCCCCTCGGGCCGTTCCTCCGCGGCGCGTGCTTCGCGCATCCGGGAGGCGCGCAGGGTCTGGCGGACGCAGCGCACCATTTCGTCCAGGTCGTACGGCTTCTGAACGTAGTCGTCCGCGCCGAGCTTCATCGCCTGCACCACGTCCTGCACGTCGCCGTAGGCGCTGATCATGATCGTGACGGTGGTCGGGCAGCGCTGCTTCAGGTCCCGGAGAACGTCGAGGCCCGAGGCGTCGCCGAGCTTCAGGTCCACCACCGCGACGTCGGGGCGAGCTTCCTCCGCCGTCCGGAGCGCCGCGCGGCCGGTGGCCGCCGTGCGCACGGAGAATCCTTCCTCCTCCAGCGCGCGACGCAGCGTCGTCCGAACGCCCGATTCGTCGTCGATGACCAGGACCCGATCGCTCATTCGGTCTCCTTCCCCGCGCCCACCGGCACGCGCTCCTCGGCCCGATCCGTCGCCCGGCGCTTCTCGTCCTGCTCCTTCGGCCGCGAGGCCGGCGGCAGCGGCAGGATGACCGTGAAGCGGGCGCCGCCGTCCGCGTTGTTCGACGCCGAGATCAGGCCGCCGTGCGCGCGACAGATCCGCTGGCTGATGGAAAGCCCGAGCCCGAGCCCCTTCGCGGACGCCGAGATGAACGGCTCGAAGATGTCCGCCGACCGCCCCTCCGGGATTCCCGGACCCGTGTCGCTGAACGCGAAGCGGACACTGTTCGGCTCGGACCGGTTCGAGCGCGGCGAGAGCCAGCTCGAAACGCGCAGCGTCCCGCCCTTTCGGCGCATCGCGTCGCGGGCGTTCATGATCACGTTGAGGAACACCTCCCGGATCATGTTCGCGTCGACGTTCAGCTTCGGAAGCTCCTCCTCGAGGTCCGTGACGAGCTCGATCCCTGCACTTTCCAAACTTTCGCGAGCGAGCGCCAGCGACTCCACGAGAATGCGGTGGACATGGCACAGCCGGCGACGCGGCGCCGGCGGCCGGGCGTAGGCCAGAAAGTCCGAGATGACCGCCTCGATCCGATCCAGCTCCTTGATCGAGGCCGTGAGGCTCTCCCGGTTGCCGTCGTTCGAGTCCAGGTGCTTGAGGACGTACTGGATCGTGGTCCGGATCCCGGTCAGTGGATTCCGGATCTCGTGCGCGATGCCGGCCGAGATCGTCCCGAGGGAGAGCAGACGTTTCGTCTCGGCCCCGAAACTGCCGATCCACTCCCCTTCTTCCGCGTTCCGGAGCACGCCCACGCAGTGGACGCCGCCGCCTCCGGGCGCGGCGGTCGCGGTGTAGTCGGATTCCAGGAAGTTCACGTCGCCGGTCTTGGACGTGATCAGGGTGGGAAGCGTGGAACGCTCGGCCCGCTCCCGCAGGATGGGATCGAGGGGGCAGCCCCCGTCGCACAGGAGGCCCCCATCCACGTCCTGACAGCGGAGGATCTCGGCGCACGGGCGCCCGATCGCTTCGTCGCGCTCCCAGGCGAGCGTGGACTCGGCCGACGCGGAGAACTCGACGACGCGCTTGTCCGAGTCGATGACGACGATCGCGTCACGATTCGCCCGGAGGAGCGCACCGAGCACGCCGGAGTGCAGATCACGCTCCAGCATGGCGCCGATCTTGTGCCGGTTCTTGCGGCGGCTCTTGCGACGCGCGGGACTCATCCCATCCCACCCGAATGATCACGTCAGTGAAGGCACGTCAGCTGGCAGGCCTCGCGAATGCCGCACGTTAGGCGACTTCTCGAGCGTCGGTCAACTCGAATCGGCAGGGCGACGCGGCGCGCCGCGACGCCTTCGCGCCACGACGGCGATGCCGATCGTCGCGCACACGACGGGAAGCGCGAGCGCCGGCGTCGTGACCCGCGCACGGAACTCGGACTCCGAGAGCAAGCGGGGACGCACCACCGGGACGATCGGAACGGCCACGTCGGCATCGTCACGGAGGAGCCACTCGATCATGGACACGGCGAGCGTCCCGTTGCCCGACAGCGCGAAGTTCCCGTTCGCGGCGAAGTCCGAGTCCCCGACGACCACGAGATCGGCGCCGCTCTCCTGCTCCACGCAGACGCCGAGCGCGCGCGACGCGGGAACGTCCTCGCCCTCCTCGCGTGCCTCGGCGCTCGTTTCGAGCAGCACGGTGGCGCGCGCGGCCGTCGCGTCGAGCGCACGCGCCACCGGAAAGAACGTCGGCACGACTCCGCCGGCGGGGCGCAGGGCATCCGTGATCGCGTGCGGCGCGTAGTCGGTGACGACCGGCACCGAGGCATCGGCGCCGAACAGACGCGTCCGCGGGTCGAGTACGGCGCGGTGCCCGGGCGCGATGCCGCGCTCCGCGAGCCAGCTCTCGAGCCGGGGCAGCGGGGCCGGATCCAGCCAGACGAGGACGGCGCCGCCGGCGTCGAGACGCCCGGCCAGCCATTCGAGCTCGGCCGGAGAAGGATCGATCCGCGGCCCCGCCAGCACCACGAGGTCCGGGGCCTCCGGCGGCGTCTGCGCATCGACGGGAGCGAGGACGTCCGTCCGGATCCCCTGGTCGGCCAGCGCGGCGCCGAGTCCGGACAGCCCATCACGCCCCGGGTCCTGCGGCGACTTCTCGCGGTGCCCACCGACGAACACGACAACGGGATTCCGCGGGCGCAGGAGGCGCCCCAGAGCCGCGGTCAACGTCGATTCCGAGGCGCTCCGGACGAGTTCCGTCCGGTCCCCGGCGCGCACGACGAGCATCCGATCCCCGGCGCCCGCGCGTTCCGCTTCGCGCGGCTCCGCCTCCGGGTCGACGAACCGCCACCGCACCCGGGCACTTTCGCGGGAATAGGACTCGAGCAATCCGGCCACGTTCGCGCGGGCCGCTTCCTCCTCCCCCCCGCGACGGAAGAACGCCACGATCTCCACGTCGCGATCGACGGAGGCGAGCCGCTCCCGGGTTCCGACCGAGAGCGTGAGCCGGCGATCGGCGGTCCAGTCCGACACGCGATCGGTGCGCTCCGCGACCGCGAGCACGACGGCCGCCGCGGCCGCGACGAGCAGGAAGCGCCCGGCCGACGCGATCGGCCCGGTCACGGACGCACCCGGCGACTTCGCAGCTCCCAGGCGGCGAGACACGCGAACGCGATCCCCACGACGACGAATCGGGCGCCGGACGCGGAGCTCGGGGCACCACGCGCGAACGACTCCAGCGCGGCGCGGAAGCCGATCGCGCCGGCCGGCTCCCAGAAGCGATCCGCGAAGAAGAGAACGAGTAGTGCGCTGGAGGCGCCGGCCGCGGCCGCCGGCAGGCTCTCGACGAGCGCGGAGACGAAGAGACCGAGCGAGACGGCGGCGAGGCCCAAACCCAGAACTCCGAGCACGCCCGACGCCACGACCGTCGGCTCGAACGGAGCGATGCCCTGCACCGCCATCGGAAGCAGCGCGGCCGGAAGCACGAGCGCGACCACGAGCGACGCGAGCGACGCGAGCTTGCCTTGCACCAGGTTGCCTTCGGAGAGCGGCAGAGAAGAGAGTAACGCGAGCATGCCGGTCCTCCGCTCGTCGGCGACCGAGCGCATGGTGAGAAACGGAACGAACAGGACCAGCGAGAACGCGAGGCCCACGAAGTACGGCTCGATCACGGCATCCGCGTAGGTCAGGGCCGGGACGGCGCCGCGCGTCGCCGCGGCGCGACAGTCGGCCTGCCAGGCGGAGAACAGGTTCCGCCACGCGAGGCCGTTGAACAGATGATGCCCGGTCAGCACGACCCACGCGATCGGCGACGTGAACAGGAGGGAGAACTCCCGGCGCCACACGGCGACGAACGCGCTCATCGCGCGGGCTCCGGCGCGGCGACCAGCTCGAGGAAGGCCTGCTCGAGCTCGCCCGCCGCGCGGCCGAGCTCCAGGACGTCGACACCGGCGGAGACGAGCGCGGCCGCGAGCGGTGCCCGCGGATCGACGTCGGCGTCGCAGGCGACGAGCAGCGCGAGGCCGCGCTCGTCGCGGGAAACCTCCTCGACTCCACGCACGCCGGCGACTTCCGTCAGCGTGCGGCGAACGCGCTCCTCGTCTCCCCGGACGAGCACGCGCAGGCGTCGGCCGCTGGGGCGCAGGTCCTCCGGACGCCCGGAAGCCACCACGCGTCCCCGGTGCAGGAGAACCACGCGGTCACAGAGCGCGGCCGCCTCCGGGAGGAGGTGCGTGGAAAGAAGAACCGTGCGACGGCCTCGTTCCCGTTCGAGCAAGTTCCGGATGCCGGCGAGCTGACCGGGATCGAGGCCGGAGGTCGGCTCGTCGAGCAGAAGCACGGGTGGATCTCCGAGCCGCGCGGCGGCGAGTCCCACGCGGACCCGCTCTCCCTTGGAGAGCGCGTCGACGCGATCCGGCTCGCGCCCCGCGAGACCGACCGACGACAGCTCCGCCCGGATCTCGCCGTCGAGATCCCGCACGCCGCGAACTCGCCCCACGAACGCGAGGTACTCGCCGACCCTCACGCCGGACGCGGTCGGCGGGTGCTCCGGCTGCCACCCCACGAGATCGCGGGCTGCCCCGCGGCGAACGTCCCGACCGTCGATCGTCACGGAGCCGGACGTGGGCGCGGTCGCGCCGGCCAGGATCCGCAGCGTGGTGGACTTCCCCGCGCCGTTCGGCCCGAGGAACGCGGTCACGCTGCCCCGGGGGACCGAGAAGGAGACGTCCTCCAGGACAACTCGTCCCGCCAGGACCTTGCGGAGCTCTCGAACCTCGATCATCGGAGGTCACCCGATCCGGGGGCGTCGGCCACCCAAAGAACAAGGAGGAGGGCCGCGGTGGCCCTCCTCCAGGAATCGGCAATTCTTGGCTCTTTTTGAGTCCGATCAATAATCGTCGTCGTGCATCCCGCCGCCGACGGGCGCCTTGTCCTTCTCCCTCACCTCGGTCACGACCGCCTCGGTGGTCAGGAGCAG
>JAGQIB010000114.1:0-635 GCA_020431545.1 Gemmatimonadota bacterium | reverse complement strand
CCGGCCTCGAACATGTCCACGAGCTTCCCGCAGGAGAAGTCGTAGCCCTTGTTCTTGCCCGCGGCGAGGATCTCCTGGGCGATCAGACTGCCCTCGAGACCCGCGTTCGCCGCCAGCTGCCGCACCGGCTCCTCCAGCGCGCGCTGGACGATCCGGACCCCGGTCGCCTCGTCGCCCTCGAGCTTCAGCGCGTCGACGGCCTTCATGGCGGCGAGCAGCGTGATGCCACCACCGGCCACGACGCCCTCCTCCACCGCCGCGCGGGTCGCGTGCAGGGCATCCTCGACCCGGGCCTTCTTCTCCTTCATCTCGACCTCGGTCGCGGCGCCGACGTTGATCACGGCCACCGCACCGGCGAGACGCGCGAGACGCTCCTCCAGCTTCTCCCGGTCGTAGTCCGAGGTCGCGGCCTCGATCTGCTTGCGGATCTGCTGGGCGCGCCCCTCGACGTCGGCCTTCTTGCCCTTGCCCTCCACGATGACGGTGTTCTCCTTGTCGATCGTGATGCGCTTGGCCTGGCCGAGGTCCTGCATCTGGATGTTCTCGAGCTTGACGCCGATGTCCTCGCTGACGACCTGGCCGCCGGTCAGCACCGCGATGTCGCCGAGCATCGCCTTGCGACGATCGCCGAATCC
>JAGQIB010000113.1:1089-4639 GCA_020431545.1 Gemmatimonadota bacterium | reverse complement strand
GGTCGGCACGTGCGTCCACAAGATGCTCGTTCACCCCACGAAGCCCGGCCGCCTGTTCCAGCAGAACCACGTGGGCGTGTACCGCACGGACGACCACGGCGACACCTGGGAGCGCATCGACAAGGGTCTGCCCTGGGACTTCGGCTTCGGGCTCGCTCTCAACCCGCACGACCCGGACGCGTGCTACGTGATCCCGCTCGAGCCGGAGGGTTACGCCTTCCGCGCGACGGACGGCGCACTCGCCGTGTACCGCCCCGGCAAGGGCGGGCGGGGATGGAAGAAGCTCACCAAGGGGCTCCCGCAGAAGAATGCGCACGTCAGCGTGCTGCGTCAGGCCATGGGATCCGACGCGCTGAAGCCGTGCGGCGTCTACTTCGGGACCGGCGGCGGGCAGGTGTTCGTGAGCGCGGACGAGGGCGAGAGCTGGTCGGCCGCGGCCGAGTACTTGCCGCCCGTCTACTCCGTGTCGGCGGCCGTCGTTTGACGTCGGACGCGACTCCTCGCGCGAGCCTCGAGCTGCCGTCCGTCCTGCGCGCTGTGGCGGGATGGACGCGGCTCGAGGTGCGCGGCCGGACGATCGGCGAGGCGCTGGAAGCAGCGTTCGAGAAGACACCGATCCTGCGCCACCACATGACCCTCGAGTCCGGGGATCTGCGGCCGCACGTCCTGTGCATCCGGAACGGGGTCGTCGTCCCCCGGGAGGGTGTCCGTGCGACGGAGCTCGCGGACGGGGACGAGATCCTGATCCATCAGGCGATCTCGGGCGGTTGACGCTCCGGGCCTCCCGTTCGGCGCCTCCGATGCACTCGAAGCAAGCCCTCCAAGTGCATGCAGGATAGCCTGTTGTTGCTGCCATCCCACCGAACCCGCGCCCCCCACTCCCGGAAGCGACGGGCGGTGCGACGCCTCGCTCCGGGAGAGCTGCGCGCCGTTTCCCGGGATCGTGTCCCGTATCTTTCGCCTTCGACGAAACCTCTGTCAGGGTACCCGAACCGGGAGGTCGCCCCATGATTCGCGTACGTCTCGATCGTGTCGCGGCGCGCGTCTCGCGCGCTCTGGTCCCCCTCGCATTGGTCGTCACCGTCGTGTCCCCTTCGGGCGCGGCCACGGAGTTCCGGAAGATCGTGCTTCAGGGGGATCCGGCGCCCGGCACGGAACCGGGCACCGTCTATGCGTTCACCGACGGCTACCTCGGCGTACTCCCCCGCATCGCGGCCGACGGCCAGGTGGCGTTCGCGGCAAAGCTCGAAGGCCCCGCGGTGGACGAATCGAACGACGTCGCGATCTGGACCGCGCCGGCCGCCGGCGACGCCTCGCTCGTGGTCCGCGCCGGCGACCCGGCCCCCGGGCTGTCCGACGTCACGTTCGCGAGCTTCTCCCTCGATTTCGAGCTCGTCTCTCCGGAGGTCGGTTCGGCCGAGCTCGGCGTGCTCGCATCGCTGACGGGCTCCGGGATCTCGACCGCGAACGACGTCAGCGTGTGGCGCGCGGGGCCCGGCTCGCTCGCCCTCCTCGCCCGCGAGGGCGATCCCGCGCCGGACACGTCGCCCGGTGTGACGCTGGCGGAGCCGATGTTCGTCAGCGTCAGCAACCTCGGGGATCTGGCCGTGCAGGCGAATCTCATCGGAGCCGGCGTCACCACCGACACGAACGAGGGCTTCTGGACGAACCGCGACGGCGCGCTCGGCCTGTTCCTGCGCGAGGGCGATGCCGCGCCGGATCTCGGCGGCGCCATCGTGTACGGCGGAGCCGGCCAGTACATCGGGACGGGTTACACGTTCGAGTTTCTCGCCTTCGGACGCGAGTCGCAGTACGCGCTGCAGGGAAACGTCACGGGGCCCGGCGTGACCACCTACAGCAACGAGGCGCTCTTCGCCGAGTCGGGCGGCACGCTGTCGCTCCTCGCCCGGGAGGGCGATCCCGCACCAGGATCCGGGGTCGGAGTCACGTTCGGCGGCAACGGCGTCGACGCCGCCTTCAGCCCGATCTCGCACAACGGACTCGGTCAGTCCGGCTTCCTCGCGCGACTCGGCGGCGCCGTCTCCACGCAGACCGCAATGTTCACGGATCACCTCGGCTCGCTGCAGGAAATCCTCCGCGGCTTCGATCCCGCGCCCGACACCGGCGGCGACGCGTTCGCCATCTTCGGCACGCCGCTCGTGGGCGAAAGCGGCCGCATCGCGTTCTCTTCGTCACTCGTGAGCGACGGCGGTTTCTTCCCGCCGTTCGGGATCTGGTGGGATCAGCCGGGCACGGCCGGAGAACTGCACGCGCTCCTCCTCCCCGGCCAGTCGCTTTCGAGCGATCACTCGGTCACCGTGCTCGGCACGAGCGGGCTCTTCGCGCTGTCGGCCGCCGGCGACCTCACGTTCCAGGCCACGCTCGACGACGCTTCGTACGGCATTCGTCCTGCGCTCCTGCGCGCCGACGCGACGGGCATGATGACGATCCTGCTCGACCCGGGTCACCCGTTCGACGTGCACGGCGACGGCAGTGACCTGCGCACGATCAGCACGTTCCAGGTCGGCGGCGTCGCGGACGACGGAACGGTCGCGCTCCGACTGAACTTCGCCGATGGCACGTTCGGCTTTTACACGGCGTTCCCGGGCGGCGCCACCGACGCGCCGGTCATCGCCTCGCCCTCCGGCGCGGCCCGACTCGGCCGCGGCGCGCCGAACCCGTTCCGCGACGACGTGCAAGTCTCGCTCGATCTGCCGCGGGCCGGCCAGGTCACGGTCGACGTCGTGGACGTCGCCGGTCGTCGGGTCACGAGTCTGTTGCGGGGCCACCACGAGGCGGGCGCCTTGCCGCTGGCGTGGGACGGACGGGACGCGTCCGGGCAACCGGTCGCCGCGGGCGTCTATTTCGTCCGGGCCCGGACGGAGGCCGGCAGCAGTTCCCGGAAGCTCGTGAAGATCGACTAGGGATCGTCGCGCTGCCCCGCGTCGGTCTCGCGCCGCCGGTCCCTCGGGGCCGGCGGCTTCCCCCCGAGCCACCTCCGCGTGACAAGCGTACTTGACACGCGTCCCGCGGCCTCCTATCTTCGTGGATGTCAAGTGTCCTTGACCTTCACCCAGGAGTCCGCCATGAACGCCACCGACGCCCCCGACCGCCCGTTCTGGTCCCGCTGCGCGGGAAACACACCACGCGACCGACGCAACCTCGCCCATGCGGTCTGGCTGTATCTCGCCTGGACCGCGAGCTTCTCCTTCGGCACACGCCTCCTTCAGCAGGGCCGGATCCCGGACGGTCTGGCCACGTGGACCGTCGCCGCCCTCCCCACCGTGCTCGCCGTGTTCGTGGTGTTTGCGTTCGCGCGTTTCCTCCGCGAGGCGGATGAACTGCAGCGCGCGATCCACGGCAAGGCGCTCGCGATCGGCGTGGCGGGCACCTGGATCGCCGCCTCCATCTACACGCTCGCCGAACGAGCCGGCGCGAGTCCGGCCGACCTGTCGGACGCGATGCTCCTGCTCGCGGTGTTCTACGGCCTGGGGATCCTCGTCGTCTCGCGCCGCTACCGATGAGGAACCGGCTGCGGGAACTGCGGGGC
>JAGQIB010000113.1:0-967 GCA_020431545.1 Gemmatimonadota bacterium | reverse complement strand
CTCGCGATCGAGGACGTGTTCGAGTGCGAACCGGCGCCGTCGAGGGCGCGGGGCTAGCGCCTCGTCCCGCGACGAGACGCTAGGCGCCCCGACGGCCGTTCCTTCAGTGGCGGTGCGCGCCTTCCTCGGTAGGCGCCCCGTGCACCAGCTTCTCGATGATCGCGTTGAGCGTGCGGCTCGGCCGCATCGCGGCGTCACACTTCGCGTCGTCCGGGTGGTAGTAGCCGCCGAGATCCACGGCCTTCCCCTGGGCCGCGAGCAGCTCCGACGCGATGCGCGACTCGTTCTCCGCGAGGTCCTTCGCCACCGGCGCAAATCGCGCGCGGAGATTCGCATCGTCCGCCTGCGCCGCGAGCGCCTCCGCCCACGCGAGCGTGAGGTAGAAGGTCGAGCCGCGGTTGTCGATCTCGTTCACCCGACGGGACGGATAGCGCGCGTCCTGGAGATAGACCCCGATCGCTTCGTCCAGCGTGCGCGCGAGGACCTCGGCCTTCGAATTGTTCGCCTTATCGGCCGCGAGCTCCAGTGACGGCACCAGCGCACAGTACTCGCCGAGCGAGTCCCAGCGCAGATGTCCTTCCTGCAGGAACTGCTGCACGTGCTTCGGCGCGGATCCGCCCGCCCCCGTCTCGAACAGGCCGCCGCCGTTGAGGAGCGGCACGATCGAGAGCATGCGGGCGCTCGTCCCGAGCTCGAGGATCGGGAAGAGATCGGTCAGGTAGTCGCGCAGCACGTTGCCGGTCACCGCGATCGTGTCCTCGCCGCGACGGATCCGATCGAGCGAGAAGCGCATCGCGTCCACGGGCGGCATGATCCGGACGTCCAGCCCGTGGGTGTCGTGGCTCAGCAGGTAGGCCTCGACCTTCTGGATGATCTCGGCGTCGTGTCCGCGGTCCGCGTCGAGCCAGAACACCGCCGGCGTCCCGGTGGCGCGTGCACGGGTCACGGCGAGCTTCACCCAGTCGCG
>JAGQIB010000112.1 GCA_020431545.1 Gemmatimonadota bacterium | reverse complement strand
TGTCGTTGATGTAGAAGTTCCCGGCCGTGTGCCGGAGCTTGTCCGCCATGTGCACGATCGCCTGTCGATCGCGCGCGAAGATCGCTCCCGTCAGCGCGTACGCCGATCCGCGATCGCAGAGCTCGAGCGTTTTGTCGAGCTGACCGTCGGGATAGACGTAGAGCGTGAGCACCGGGCCGAAGATCTCCTCCTGCATGAGCTTGAAGTCGGGGTTCGTCGTCTGGACCACGGTCGGCTCGATGAACCAGCCCTGCTTGGAATCGCAGCCGCCGCCCGCGAGGATCTCCGCGTCCTTCGAGCGCTTCGCGTACTTGATGTAGCCCTCGATATCCGCGTACGCCCCCTTGTCGATGACCGCGCCCATGAAGTTCCCGAAGTCGGTGGGATCCCCCATCTTGATCTGGGCGACCTGGCCGAGCAGCTCGTCCTTGATGCGCTTCCACAGACTCTTGGGCAGGTACGCGCGCGACGCGGCGCTGCACTTCTGACCCTGGTACTCGAACGCGCCTCGCACGAGCGCGGTGGCCACCGCCTTGGGGTCCGCGCTCGGATGCGCGAACACGAAGTCCTTGCCGCCGGTCTCGCCCACGATGCGCGGATAGTTCTTGTAGGCCGCGATGTTCGTGCCGATCGTGCGCCACACTCCGTGGAACACCTCGGTGGAACCGGTGAAGTGCACGCCTGCGAGCTCGGGGTGCGCAAACACGGGGTCGCCGATCTCGCCGCCGGACCCGGCCACGAGGTTCACCACTCCGTCCGGCAGCCCCGCCTCGCGGAGGATCTCCAGGATGAAGTGAGCGGAGTAAACCGCGGACGACGCGGGCTTCCAGAGAATCGTGTTCCCCATCAGCGCGGGCGCCGTGGGCAGGTTGCCCGCGATCGACGTGAAGTTGAAGGGCGTCACCGCGAACACGAAGCCCTCGAGCGGGCGGTACTCCACGCGGTTCCACATTCCCGGCTGCGAACCCGGCTGCTCCGAGTAGATCGACTGCAGGTAGTGGACGTTGAATCGCCAGAAGTCGATCAGCTCGCACGCGGAGTCGATCTCGGCCTGATGGCAGGTCTTGGATTGTCCGAGCATCGTGGCCGCGTTCAGCACGTGCCGGTACGGCCCGGCGAGCAGATCGGCCGCCTTCAGGAAGATCGCCGCCCGATCCTGCCAGTCCATGCGCGACCAGTCGGGCCACGCCTTCGCGGCCGCGGCCACCGCCTGATCGACCTCGGCCTTCCCGCCCTTGTGCCAGGTCGCGAGCAGGTGCTCGTGATCGTGCGGGCAGCGAGCCTCCGCGAGGCGGCCCGTCTTCACGCGCTTGCCGCCGATCTCCAGGGGAATCTCGAGCGTGCGGGAACCGATCCGACGGATCGTCTCCTTGAGCTCGGCCCGCTCCGGCGAGCCGGGCTTGTACGACAGGACGGGCTCGTTCACGGGCATCGCCGTG
Source organism: Gemmatimonadota bacterium (assembly GCA_020431545.1). Taxonomy (GTDB): domain Bacteria; phylum ARS69; class ARS69; order ARS69; family ARS69; genus JAGQIB01. The sequence continues at coordinate 865 of JAGQIB010000112.1, read as the reverse complement.
CGGTACTGGCCGTTCGCCATGATTCGGTCTCTCCCGGGAGGCATTCACACAGGATTCGCGGCGGGACCGGGGCAAAGCCCGGACCCGGACAGTCGACGCGGGAGTCTACCCGGCCGCAGGAGGGGCGTCGAGGGCGTCCCCGGGGCCTTGCGCGTCGGCCCGGAACGCCGCGGAGGGGCGGCCCGACGCCGGGAGGGCCCCGGAAACGAACGACCCGGGGGCGCGGGGCCCCCGGGTCCGATTCCTCGACAGCGAAGTCGCCGCGACTAGTACTGGATCAGGTACTGACGGAGCTCCCAGTCGTGCACCTGGGTCCGGTACTCGGCGATCTCCGCCCGCTTCGACGCGACGTAGTGCTCGATCGTGTGGTCGGAGAACGCTCCGCGGATCACGTCGTCCTGCTCGAGGGCGGCGATCGCCTCTTCGAGCGAGCCCGGCAGTTCGGTGATGTTGCGCTCGGCGCGCCACTCCGCGGACTGCTGGTAGACGTTCTCGGTGACCGGCGGCGGGCACTGCAGCTTGTGCCGCACGCCGTCCATGCCGGCCGCGAGCGTCGCGGTGAACAGCAGGTACGGATTCGCGGCCGGGTCCGGCGAACGCAGCTCGATGCGGGTGGAGCCGCCGGTCGCCTTCGGGATCCGGATCATGGGACTCCGGTTCGCGAGGCTGTACGCGATCACGGTCGGCGCTTCGTAGCCCGGCACGAGCCGCTTGTAGCTGTTCACGAGCGGATTCGCGAACGCCGTGATCGCCGGCGCGTGGGCCATCAGTCCGGCGATGAAGTGCTGGGCCGTCTTCGAGAGCCCGATCTCGCCGTCGTCGTCCTGGAACTGGTTCTTTCCGTCTTTCCAGATCGACATGTGCG
>JAGQIB010000111.1 GCA_020431545.1 Gemmatimonadota bacterium | reverse complement strand
TGGTCAGTCGCGGGCGCCACGCGGTGGCGCTGGCCAAGGAGGCGGCGCGGCGTGGCTTCGACGCGCCGGACCTGGCAGCCGGGTTGGCGATCGAAGCCGACCTGTTCGGCGTGATCAGCTCGACCGACGAGATGCGCGAGGGACTGCGGGCGTTCCTGGAGAAGCGCGAACCCGTCTGGAGGGATGCATGAGTCAGAGTCCCGTCGAGCCGATCGCGGCACGGGCGGAAGCGCTGTTCCGGGATCTCCGGTTCGGCTCCGTCCGGGAGTGGAAGGAGCGTACGGGCGGACTCGCGATCGGATACATGCCGATCTGGATTCCGACCGAGCTGTTGCACGCGCAGGGCGTCCTGCCGGTGGGCATCATGGGCGGGGGCGACGAGCTGGAGATCATCCGCGGCGACGCCTTCTACCAGTCCTACATCTGCCACATTCCGAGGAGCACGATCGAGCTGGGCCTGACCGGCGCGCTCGACTGCCTGGACGGCATGCTCTTCCCGGCGATCTGCGACGTGATCCGCAACCTGTCCGGCATGTGGAAGATGCGCTTCCCCGAGAAGCTCGTCCGCTACCTGGACGTTCCGCAGGACTTCGACGACGAAATCGGCGGCGCGTTCTGGCGGTTCGAGCTCGAGGAGCTCTCCCGTGAGCTGACGGCGCGCGGCGCCCACCCGTACGACGCCGAGGCGCTCCGTCGCTCGATCCGGATCTGGAACGACAGCCGCGCGCTGGTCCGCGACCTGTACGCGCTCCGCCAGCGGGAACCGTGGAAGGTCCCCACGCACGAGCTGTATCTCGTGCTGCGCGCGGGACTCGTGCTGCCGGTCGAGGAGTTCATCGACATGCTGCGCGCGTACCTCGAGGCCGTGCGCGCCGATGATCGCCGCCAGCCGCTGGACCAGGCGCGCGTACTATTGACCGGATCGTTCTGCGAGCAGCCGCCGCTCGGTCTGATCAAGACGCTCGAGAAATCCGGCTGCTACATCGTGGACGACGACTTCGTGCAGGTGCATCGCTGGTTCGTGCGCGACATTCCCACCGAGGGCGATCCGATGGACTGCCTCGTGCGCGCGTTCCTGCACGATTCGATCGAGAGCCCCACCCGCTACATCGGCGACCGCATCAAGGGGCGAGAGCTGGTGGACCGCGTGCGGGCGAGCGCGGCGGAGGGGGTGCTGTTCTGCGCACCGAGCTTCTGCGACCCGGCGCTCCTCGATCAGCCCATGGCGGTGGCGGCGATGGACGAGGCCGGTATCCCCTGGACGGCGTTCAAGTACGCGGAGAACAACGGACAGTTCCAGGTGATCCGGGAGCAGGCCGGGACGTTCTCGGATTCGATCAAGCTCTGGAGCGGGGAGGTGGTCGCATGAAGCTCATGCCCGGGCAGACGGCGGCGGCGCCGCCTCCGGCCCACAAGGACGACAGCCAGCTTCGACAGAAGCGGATGATCGGCGAACACTACGATCGGCTCGCGAACTCCCCGCGCACCGGGGAGAAGTGCGTCTACACGTTCGTGCCGGGAAACCTCACGGAGCTCGTCCGCTCGTTCGACCTGCTGCCGGTGCTTCCGGAGATCAACGCGCTGCAGTCCGCGATGCGCGGCAAGTCGCGGGAGTACATCGCCCTCGCGGAGAAGGCGGGTCACTCCGAGGACGTGTGCACGTACGTCAAGTGCGACCTCGGCATGATGAAGTCCGGCAACATCGGTCCCACCGGCAAGTATCTCCCGAACCCCGACCTGTTGCTGCTCTCGTACACCGGCTGCTTCACGTTCATGAAGTGGTTCGAGATCCTGAAGCAGGAGTACCGGGCGCCCGTGGCCATGCTCCATGTCCCGTACCAGGGAGACGGGGTCATCACGGACTCCATGCGCGAGTACGTGGTGAAGCAGTTGAAGGAGAAGGTCATTCCGAAGCTCGAGGAGATCTCCGGGCGCCGGTACGACGAGGACCGCCTCCGGGAGATGCTCGCGCGCTCCGCCCAGGCCGAGGACGACCTCGTGGCCGTGCTGGAGTCGGCCAAGCACCGTCCTTCCCCGATCGACGCCTACTTCGGGGGCGTCTACTACATCGGCCCGATCTTCACGGCGTTCCGGGGCACGCAGGACGCGGTGGAGTACTACCGCCTGCTGCGCTCCGAGGTCGAGGAGCGGGTCCGGCGGAAGCTCGGCCCCGTGACGCCGGACGGGGAGATGAAGGAGGAGAAGTTCCGGATCGTCGTGGAGGGCCCGCCGAACTGGACCGACTTCCGCGCGTTCTGGAAGATGTTCGTGGACGAGGGCGCGGTCGTGGTGGCGTCCACCTACACGAAGGTCGGCGGCGTGTACGACACCGGCTTCCGGCACGATCCCGATCATCCGCTGGAGACGCTCGCCGACTACTGCATGGGTTGCTACACGAACCTCAGCCTTCCCACTCGCATCGACCTGTTGAACCGATACGTCACCGACT
>JAGQIB010000110.1 GCA_020431545.1 Gemmatimonadota bacterium | reverse complement strand
CCGAGACGGCTTCCGGCGCGCGCTTCTCGCCGGTGGCGGGATCGTGCAGCGCTCGCTCGAGCGTGCCGTACAGGCTCTTGAGGTACCACGCCTCGTACAGGTACTTCGCGAGCTGTGGGGGGCCGAGCTGACCGATGGCCACCGAGGGCACGCCGCTCTCCCGTTCCAGCTTGTCCAGCTCCTCGATCGCGACCTCGCGAATCAGGCCGCCCTTGTAGCTCGGGCTCAGGATCGAGGAGTCGAGTCCGGAGATCACGTCGCGGCCCGTGTTGTTGCCGGCGATCTCGAGGACGACGAGGTCCGCGATCTCCTCCGGGGTCACGAACTCCATCTGGCCGAGCGCGGTGATCGCCTCGAACTCGCCGCGCGTGAAGATCCCGTTCTCCCCGGTGTTCACGCAGGCGAGTTCCAGCGGTCGCTCACCGCCGGTCTCGTCGCGGAGCGGACGGAAGCCGTCGAAGTCCGGTTCGTTGTCCAGGGTGTCGCCGAGACGATGCTCACGGGCCTCCCACAGCGAGAACGGCTGCCCCGGAACGAAGCGGACGCGCTCGCCCGAAGCGTCGCCGTTCTCCACGGGACGCCACTGCGGTCCGCGCACCCGCTCGAAGCCGATCCGCCGGTATCCGATCATCGCCGCCGGCTTGATCTCCTTGACGATCGGACAGTCCGGCGTGCGTGCGAGCAGGAACAGCAGACCGGTGTGCGCGAATGCCGTCGCGGTCTTGGCCATGAGCGTGGGGCTCGGCTTGTCCTCCCCGTGCGTGTACGGAATGTTGAGGCCCATGCCGCCGGTGCCGGTGGTACCGACCTTCACGTAGATGCGGGTCTTCGCCTCGGACATCGCGCGGTGGAGGATCCGGACGTGCAGGATGAGCTGCGGCGTCGCGGAGGAGATCAGGTGCTTCTCGACGTCCGCGGCGAACGCGTCCGACACGCCCGCTTCCTTCGCCTCCTCGAGCCCGCGAGAGACCACGAAGGAACTCGAAAAGATGTCCTGGTAGCTGATCCCGGTGGCGGTGTTCACGGTGTCGACCACCGCGTCCGGTGCTTCCGCGCGGAGGAGCCGGGCGAGCCGCGACTCCGTGTAGGCGGTCTCGAAGTCGCGGTACAGGTCCTCGAAGATGGCCGCCCGGTGACCGGCATCCTCCACGAACTCGCGCGGCACGGGCTCGGCGACGTCCCGCTCGATCGGCCAGGGCTCGCCGCGAACGAAGAGGTTGCCGTAGTAGCCGGCCACCTCGAGTTCCGGGAACTCCGCCTTCAGGTTCTCGACGGCGTCGATCGTCTCCTGCCGGAACAGGGAGCACAGCACGATGCGCTTGGGTTCGAGGCGGCGGGCGATGCGCTTGGCGCACTGCGTGCCGACGAGGCCGGCGCCGCCCAGCAGGAGTACGGTCTGATCTCTGCCCTGCATCGGTCCTCCCGAAGGGTCGGGAACGCGGGCCCGGAACGGCGCGCCCCGACCCACCGGGAGAGGAAGATCCGGGCGCGCTCCCGGGTCGCTAGAAGCGCTGATTCAGCCGGAAGATCGCGATCCGCCCGAGCTCGGGCGTGCCGACGAACTCCCGGTGGTGATGATCCAGGACGTTCTGCACGCTGACCGAGAGCGAGGTCCCGGTCATCTGCGGGAACGTGTACTCGCCGTCCAGGTCCACGGTGGCGTAGCTCTGGACGTCGCCGACGAAGACGCCGGAGTTCACCGGGAAGCCCTCGATCATCGTGACCCGGACGCCCGTGTTCAGTCCGACCTGCGGATCATGGTAACGCACGCCCACACCGCCCTTGTTCTGCGGGGCGTTCAGCGCGATGTCGCCGATCCCGTCCAGGTTCTCGAAGACGTCGTGGTTGACGTACGAGTAGCTCGCGGTGGCCGACCAGGCGGAGTTGATCTGCAGCTGGAAGCCGAGGTCGAAACCGGTCAGGTCCACGTTGCCGAAGTTGCGGTAGGTCAGGATCAGATCCGCCGGGTCTTCGTTCCCTTGCGGCGTCACCGTGCCGACCGGAATCGAGGCGATCGCGGCCGTGAGGCCCTGGATCTGAGCCGGCGACAGCCCGAAGGCCGGCGTCGACAGGTAGGCGCCGAGCGTGGCCGGATCGTAGAAGACGTTCGGCGTCTCCACGCGGAGCGGGCCGACGAAGTCCTCGATCTTGCTGTGGTAGACATCTACCGAGGCGGAGAGTCGGTCCGCGAGGATGCCCTTGTAGCCGACCTCGAACGTGTTCGTGATCGTGGGCTTCATCTGCTGCACGTCCTGGACCTGGCTCGCCTCGATCAGGTCGAACTGCTGCGTCGTGGGATTGAGCGTGCGCAGCACCGTGCCCACCACGGCGCTCGTGGGCGCCGGAAGTCCGCTGATGTCGGAGCCGTTCGCCGCGAGGATCTGCACCACCGCGTTCCAGCTCTGGGTGGCCTCGGCCGGCAGGAAGTCGGATCCCTGCGCCATGCCGTTCAGGTAGCGGAGCGCGGCCGGCATCTGCATGTAGAGCCCGCCGACGCCGCCGCTCGAGTCGCGCTGGAACACGAAGCCGCCTTCCGGCACGCCCGCCGCCCGCAGGTCGTAGCCCGCGAACGCTCCCATGGTCGCCGCGCTGAAGCCGCCGAGGTCCTGTGCCGTCACGAGGTCCAGGAACAGGTTCGTCGTGGTCGGCGTGGAGAACGCCCGGTTGTACGTGACGCGGAACTTCTGACGGTCGCTCGGGCCGAACACCACTGCGGCGCGCGGCGAGAACACCGGATCCTCGAGCTTGTTGTGCTTGTCCACGCGACCGGCGAGCGTGAGCTCCACCTGACGACTCAGATCGGTCTGGTACTGGAGGTACCCGCCGATCTCGTCGATGCCGTCCTTGTCCTCGTTGCGGCCGTTGATCGTGCCCTTCGTGTCCGGACGCGTGAAGAGACCGTCCGCTCCGTAGATGAAGTCGTGCTTGTCGCCGATCGTCGCCTGGTGCTGGCCCTGCACCGCGAAGAAGCGCGACTGATCCACGAAGTCGAGACCGGTGCGCAGGTTGTACGTGTCCCCGGCGTCGCTCGCGTTCATGTAGGTCTGCAGGAACCAGTTCTTGTACGTGAACCGAGCCTGTCCGTAGTAGTTCTGGAAGCCCTTGGCCTGCACGGCGCCGAGACCCGTGAGCTCGATCGCGTCGGCCTGGTTGAAGCCGCCGTTGATCACGAGCTTGCTGTTGTCCGACGTGAGGTAGTCCACGCGGCCCTCGAGGCCGATCTTCTTCGCGTCGTGATCGCGCGCCGCGATCTTCGTGGCGACGCCCGGGTTCGCGGTCTGGAACTGCAGCAGGGCCGCCTGCTCCACCGGGTCGACGTACTGGAAGTCGCGCGCGGTGTAGGCCTGGCCGGCGATCTTCCAGCCGACCTTGTGCTCCCAGCTCCCGGCGTGGCGGCCGGAGCCCAGGAACAGGTTGCGGTCACCGGCGCCGAGGCTGAGCTGCGTTCCCTCGCTGCCGAGCGGGGAGCGGGTGAGGATGTGCATCACGCCGTTCGCCGTGTTCGGGCCGTAGAGCGCGGAGCCCGGGCCGGACACGATCTCGATCCGCTCGATGTCCTCGTTCGTGGTCGGGATCAGGTTCAGCGCGTTGTAGCGGAGGGCCGGCACGCGTGCGATCCGGTTGTCCACGAGCGTGAGCGTCGCGCCGGAGAAGATGTTGTTGAACCCGCGAACGACGAGCGTGCCCTGGTTGATCCCGGCGCGCTGGATGTCGACGCCGGGCGTGCCCTGCAGGTGGTCGGCGACGGTGAGGGTCGGGCGCTCCTTCACCGCGTCGCCCGACACGACCTGCACCGACGCGGGCGCGTCGAGGACCTTCTCCTGCCGCCGCGACGCGGTGACGACGAGCGTCTCCATCGTCATCGTCTCCGCGGCGAGAACCAGACGAAGGCGGGTGGGCGCGCCGCCCGAGATCTCGACGTCCCGCTGGACGTACGTCTGGTAACCGACCGCGGAGATCCGCACCTCGTAGGGCCCGGCCGCCAGGCCGTCGATCTCGAACCGGCCGGACGCGTCGGTGATGCGACCGAGCCGCGCCGACGTGTCCCGCTGGGACGTGACCGAGACGTTCGCGGCGAAGATCGCGGCGCCCGATTCGTCGGTGACCGTGCCATTCAGTGATCCGTTCTCGGCCCGGGCCACTCCGGCGAGGAGAACGACGGAAACGACGGCGAAGAGAACTCGCAGATTCGCTCGAGCGCGCATGGGGCCCCCCCTCGGTCCAGTCCGAGATTCCAGACCGACGGATCCTACACCGCCCCCCTGGATCCCGCCAGCGTGGTAGCATCCCCGTTCCATGGCCAAGAACTTCGCGCTCTCCCGTCTGGCGCTCGCGATCACCGGCTCGATTCTCGCGTTCGTCACGGCGTCGCCCGCGGCCGACGAAGTTCCGGCGCCCGCGCGCTGGTCGATCGAGATCGTCTCGGGCGTCGTCGCCGGTGCGCCGTCCACCTTGCGCTTCGTCGTGGAGGCGCGCCGGGATCTCGCGGCCGGCGACGTCGTGGAGATCTTTCCGCCGTTGTGCGCCCCGTTCGCGGCGGCCCAGTGGTCCGCGCCGCACCTCGCCGAGGAAGACGGAGCGGTGGCCACGGGCCCCGGCCGCGTGGTGTCCGACGACCCGGTGCGACTCTCGACCATTCCGTGGCCCGCCGAGCCGCTCTGCCACGAGATCCGGGGCAAGCTCGAGCGCCTTCCGCTCGGCATCCGGGCCGAGCTGACGGCGCCCCTGCGTGCGGGTCGCCGGCTCGAGATTCTGTACGGCGACCCCGGCCCGGCCGGCGACGGTCGCGCGGTCGC
>JAGQIB010000109.1 GCA_020431545.1 Gemmatimonadota bacterium | reverse complement strand
CGGATCGTGGCAGCTCGTCTCGGAACGGCCAGCGCAGCGGAGACACTCGCCGCTCGAACGACGGCCGGAAGAACAAGGGACGCTAGCCACTTCGGAAGAAGCGTCGACGTTCCGGAGCCCCTCGCCGCCCCCGCGGCGGGGGGCTTTCTCGTCGGTAGATCCCAGGTGCGCGTGACCTCGCGAACGTCGCGCCGGTCGCGGCGACTCTATCGGTGAATCGAGAACGTCGCCCGGCGCGAGACCGTGAGGTCCCGCAGGAGATCCCTGACCTTGATCGTGAGATCGTAGACGCCGTCATCCAGGGTTTCGGATTCGAGCGAGAGCGTCTCCTGGGCGGTGCTTCCGAAGGAACGGCCTCGGTACGTCAGCGCGACTCCGGGCGAGACGCGTCCGCGCGAGCTGCCGAACCAGCCCCCCTCGCGAGGCTGCCGCGGACGCACGATGAAGTGGATCTCGTACTTGGAGAATCCGTCGTCGCCGAGCCGGAGGCCGTACACCTCGAAGTACAGGTGAAGATCCCGCTCCGGCGGAAAGTCCCCGAGCGGATACGGCACCACCCGGTACCTTCCCTTCACGAACGTGGAGTCGCGATCGTTTCCGGCCGGGAGCACGTCGAGCGCGACCTGGAGATCGGAGACGCCGAACTTCTCGGCCGGGTAGGCCGGTACGTCGACTTCGAACTGACGGATCCCGAGGTTTCCGCTGCCGAGATCCCTCACCACGAGCGCGAGGCGGTACTTTCCCGGATCGACGTAGAGAGTCGACTGATCCACGACGAGCACGCCCTTCCGATCGTCGACATCCGAACGCACGTCCGCCGTTCGCCGCTCCAGGTGCGTGACGTCGCGCCAGTCGGACGTGCGGACGGCGATCTCCGTCTCGAGCGTGGCCGCGTAGGCGCCGAGCCCCGGCGCGTAGTCGAGATCCTTCCCGAGGAACGCGGTGTTCACGTCGACGCGCGTGCGTTCGGATGTGGAGTCCGCGAACGTCTGCACGTCGAACACGTAGTCCAGCGGCTGGCCCCCGTAGTCGTACAGGTACGCGCGCGGCCGGGTGCGCAACCCCATCTGCCCGCGCTCGAGCATCGACCTGAGCTTGTCGAGCGCGAACTGCTCCTCGGCGTCGAGCGGCGCGGGGCCCTGGTTTCCCACGCCGGCCGGAACATCCGAGTCCGCGGCCAGCGCGGCGATGTCCCGATCCACGTCCTCGATTCCGATGCGGCTCCGGTAGGCGTCGAGGAAGTTGCCCTGGAATCGCGGGTCTTCCATCTCGTAGGCGTGTCCGAGCCACCAGTAGACCCAGATCTCGCGCGGCGGCACGAGGCCACGCCCTTCCACGATGTCCGCGGGAATCACTCGCCTTTCGTCCGGGACACCGTAACGCAGCAGCAGCTCTCCCCGACGATCGAACCCCGGCGCCTTCTCCCGACCGAAGTGGCTCCGCGCGTAGGCGAGGCGCCGGTAGTGATCGATCCGACGCTCGTTGACCGAAGTGGTGGGCGTGGGGTCGAGCTCGGCCCAGATCTGACGCAGGACGTCCGGCCTTTCCTCGCGCGGGGTGTCGCGGAAGCGATCCAGACGTTCGGGATCGAGCACGAACTGCAGGTGCTCGCAGGCGTCGTCGTCGAACGTCTCGAGGGCCGGCGCGACTTCGTCGATCTCGATCCGGTACACGGATCGGGGATCGCCGCCGCAGCCGGCGAGCGCCAGACCGCCGGCAACCGCCAGCAGGGCCAGGAGGGGACGGAACATCGCGCGTCTCCGGAACGACGTGAGCGCTCGCCCCCACTTTGCCCCGACCCGCCGGGCTCGTCGAGGTCCCGCCGCGGTTTCCGTCCGGATCCACCTGCGGATTGCTGCGCGCGCGCCGCGCGGGGGGCAATCCCGGGAGGCCGCTCGCACGACGTGTCCGGGCTCCGGAAGCCGCCTAGAAGTCCACTCCGATCGAGAAGTAGTTCATCGAGCCGCCGATTCGCCGCTTGAGGTCCGTGCGCTGCGAGATGTCGTACTTCAGCGCGAAGTACCCGAGACCGAGGCGGAAGCCGAGACCGTAGCCGGCGGTGGCGTCGTCGAGCGCCCCGTGCCGCACCATCCGCTCGTCGTCGTAGAAGGCGGAGCCGACGTCGAAGAACAGCACGCCTCCGACCCCGCCGAGACCGACGCGCAGCGGCCAACCGAGGCGCAGCGTCTCCACGAGCGGGAACCGGAGCTCCGTGTTGATCAGCGCGACGTTGTGCCCGATGAACTCTCCGTAGTCGACTCCGCGGAGGGTCGTGGGACCGCCGATCCGGAAGAGCTGCGGCGTGTTCCCGTTGCTCGTGCCGCCGATGAGACGAACGGCGAAGGACGAGGTCCGACCGAGCGCGAAGTAGTGCCGGTAGTCCAGGATCGTGGTGTTGAACTGGATGTCGCCGAACGCCTGCTCGGACGAGATCCGCGCCCGCGTCCCGTGCACCGGGCCGTAGTACCCCCACACCACGTTGTCCTTCACGAAAGCGAGCTCGCCGCCGGCGTAGTAGCGGTTCCCGGATCTCGTCTCCTCCGTGAGCACGTAGTTCGACTCGAAGCTCTGCCGGAACACGCGCTCGTCGATCGCGACCCCGCGCAGCACGAACTCGACCCGGTTGAACATCGAGAACGGATGGGAGATCAGTCCCTGGACGCCGCGATAGATGTTCGTCTCGAACCCGACCTCGTTGCTCGCCGTGTAGAGACCGAAGTCGTTCCGGTACTGGTAGGCCGCGAGGCCCCAGTTCGTGCGGTGCGCCAGGTTGTAGTATCCGAGGAACAGATCCGAGGACTCGATCGACCCGTAGATCGAGGCCCCGATCTGGATCACGTGATTCGAGAGGATGTCGGAGATCGCGACCTGCGCGGTGCCCGCAAAGCCCACGTTCGACGCGAAGAACGGCGCGGCGCCCACGAAATCCGGCGCCCACTTGAGCTTGTACGGCCGGATCGAGAGCGAGTCCGTATCCGGCAACCGGTAGCGGGTCTCCTCGATCACGCTCGCGAGCGTCACCTGCTGGCCCGAGCCGGGTTCCTCCACCGGATCGAATCGACGACGGGCCGGGCGGGCCGGCTCGTTGCGCGTTCCGGGGCCTGCGACCGTCACGAGGCCGCCCGACGGCTCCAGGAGGTCCGTGAGATCGTCCTCGGAGGAGTCGAGCGACTCCGGCTCCGAGGACTCGGGGTCGAACGAAGCCATGGAGGCGTCGACCGGACCGAAGAGCGCGTCGAGCTGTTCCGTCTCGGCCACCGGGTGATTCGACCGGACCAGTGTCTCGGGAGCGGCCCAGGGGACGACCGTCTCGCGTTCCCGGCGCGCGATCCGCTCGAGCGGCTCGACGACCTCCACTTCCTCGAGCTTGGAGAGCGGGTCCTCGATCTGGTAGAGCTCCCATCCTTCGCCCATGAAGGTCGTGAACACGATGCGGTCCCCGGATCGAGCCCACGAGAACGGGGGGCTGGATTCGGTGATTCCGGTGACCCCGGTGATGAGATTCGTGAGGCGGTACAGCCGATCCGTCTCGAGAGACTGGACGTACAGGTTCGAGATGCCGTCGCGATCGGAGACGAACGCGAGGTAGTTGCCGTCCGGCCCCCAGAACGGGGCGATGTTCTTCCCCGCCTGGCCCGCCAGCAACTCGATGTTGCCCGACTCGAGCTCCAGGATTCCGATCTTGGGCTTCCCGAACACGAGATTCTCGAGATCCGTGTCGTCGCCGCGATCCGTGACGAACGCGATCCGGTCGCCGTCCGGCGACCACTGCGGGTCGCGCACGAGATACGGATCATCCGTGATCCGCACGAGCTCGCGCGTGCGCAGGTCGACGAGGAACAGGTCGGACTTGCCGGCCTCGACTCCCACGAAGGCGATGCGGTTGCCTTCGGGGTCGAACGCCGGGGAGTAGATCGCACCGAAACCGAAGGACAGCCGGTCCAGGACCGTGCGGGAATCGACGTCGAGGATGTTGAGGACGTCCTCGCCTCCGCGTTTCGACGGGAATGCGATGCGGGTGCCGTCGGGCGACCAACCGATCGCCGTGTAGAGATAGCGCAGCGACTCGAAATCCGAGGAGCGCTCCCCCTCCACGAGTCGGCCGAGGAACGAGCCGTCGATCGCGGACGACATCACGATGTCGGTCGAGAATCGTCCCTGGCGGATGTACACGACGCGCTCCCCATCCGGCGAGATGGCGGGCGCGACGTTCATCGACGAGAAGTCCCGGTTCTTGATCAGCCGCCGTCCCTGCTCCTCGGGACGATTCAGATGAACGATCTGCGGGTAGTACTTCCGCCGAACGTACTGTTCCCACTCGTCGTTCAGCGCCCGCAGGTCGAGCCCCAGCGTCTTCTCGAACGCGACGTCGACGGAACGGTAGTAGACCGTCTTGCGGAGCAGCTCTCCGATCTTGTCGTCGCCGTAGCGCTGGCCGACGAAGTCGAAGATCGCCTGCCCGATCCGGTAGACGCGAATGTCGAAGACCCGATCCATGTAGTGGAGAGGGATCAGCTGGCCTTCCAGCGCGGACCACCGGAGCCACATCTCCGTGTTCGCGTCGATCCCGCCGATCGAGAGGTACTCGGCCATCCCCTCCATGAACCAGAGCGGCGGCTGGAAGGAGAACGGATTCACCTCTCCGCCGGAGTTGAACATCAGATCGACCTGGAACGCGTGCACCAGCTCGTGCGTGAGGACGTGATCGAACTCGCCGTACGAGCCCGTGAATGGAAGGAACACGCGGCGCTTCGCGTACTCGGTGATGCCGCCCGTTCCCTCCCCGATCAGCCCGGGGGTGATGTTCGTCTGCTGGAAGTCCGTGTGCGAGGCATAGACGATGACCGGGACCCGATCCTCGATGTCGTGGTTCAGGATCTTCGACAGGCGCGCGTAGCCCCGCTCCGCCATGCGGGCGGCGTGCAGCGCCGACTCTTCCTCGCCCTCGTAGTAGTAGATGTCGAAGTGGTCCGTCTCGATCGTGTACCAGTGGAAATTCCGGTACTGGACCTTGTTCTTGCCGAACTGGGCGAGGGCCGGCGACGCGACCGCCAGGGTCGCGAGCATCACCGGCAGGGCGAGCCGTCGGGCACCGCGGAGCCAAGTCTTCATTCGTTCCCTGCGGGTCGGGGCGGGTTCGACCGGTACGCGACGAAATCGGGGGTGGCGCCGCGGCACGACACGAGTGTAGCAAACCCTCTCGCGGCCCGCAAGCGTGGACACCCGCAAATCTTTGTCACAAAACAACTTGCCGGCACGAATGATCAACCTCCGGCGGACCGCGTCCGCTTGCCGCGGGCGAGCACCTCCCAGAGCGACGGGAGCAGCTCGGGGGGCCCGGCCGTCACCTCGCCCGCGAACAGGTCGAGGTCGCCGCCCCCGAAGTCGGTCACGTCTCCTCCCGCCTCCCGCACGATCAACGCGCCGGCCGCCATGTCCCAGGCCTTGAGCTTCAGCTCCCAGAACGCGTCGAACCGGCCGCACGCCGTCCAGCACAGGTCGATCGCCGCGCTCCCCAGGCGTCGGACCGCTCGCGCACGACGGATGAAGTTCGCGAAGTGGTCGAGGTTGTTCACGTCGGAGGTCTGCACGTCGTAGGGAAACCCCGTGACGAGGACCGCGTTCCCGAGCTCGCGGCAGGTCGAGACGGCGATCGGCTCGCCGTTCCGGGTCGCGCCGTGTCCGCGCGCGGCGGAGAAGCACTCGCCCCGCGACGGATCGAAGACGACGCCGACCTCCGGCGCCCCCCCGACGACCCAGGCGATCGACACGCTCCAGATCGGAAGGCCGTGCGCGAAGTTCGTCGTGCCGTCCAGCGGGTCGACGATCCACGTCGCGGACGCGTCGACCGCCCCCCCCGCCTCCTCCGCCAGCACCGCCTGGCCGGGAAACTCGCGACGCAGCTCCTCGAGGATCCAATCCTCCGCCGCGCGATCGGCGTTCGTCACGAGGTCGACCGAGCCCTTGTGCTCGATGCCCAGCGGACCGCCGAAGTAACCGAGCAGGAGCTCTCCGGCGCCGCGAGCGATTCGTTCCGCGGTGCGTCGAATCGATGGGGAATCCATGCGCGCGAAGCTAGCACGAGCCGCGGAACCGTGCGGCAAAAAGAAGGAGGCCGAGCCTTGCGGCCCGGCCTCCCGTACTACGTGATGCTTGCGAAAGCTACTTCAGGAGAACCGCCTTGCGGGTCGCGTTGAAGTCGCCGGCAACCATCTTGTAGAAGTAGATACCACTCGAGACACGCTCGCCGGCATCCGAACGACCATCCCAGTTGCGGACGTAGGAGTTGGCCTCCAACGACTCGTTCACCAGGGTGCGCACCTTCTGACCGAGGATGTTGTAGACCTCGATCGAGACGTGCGAACGGCTCGGAACGCTGAACGCGATCTCGGTGTTCTGGGCAAACGGGTTCGGGGAAGCGGCGGCGAGGTCGAAGCCCGCACCGTTCGCAACCACCGGAGCATCGACGCCGTTGTTCACGCCGACATAGCCCATGTTCCACATACCGAAGTCGCCCACGAACGTCTTGGCGAGCAGCGTCGCACGCGAGGCATCGCTCACGAGGGCGCCGAGGCCGAAGCCGGAGTGGATGCAGACACCAGTCGGGATCCCGCTGGCCAGACGCACGTTCTTGATGATGGCCGCACGACCGTTGTCGTTCGCGCCACCCGCACAGTACGTCGCCAGCGTCGTGATCTGCTGGTTGGCACCGGCCGGAGCCTGCGTCAGACGGTCGAAAGCACGACGCGACGGGCACTCACCGTAGATACCGAGGGTGACACCGTCGAGGCTCGTGCCAGCGGCACCGCACATGTTCAGCACACGGTTGTCGGTCTGATCGTCCGCGATGTTGGCGAACGAAATACCCATGTACTGAGACAGGAAGTTGATGGTCGAGTCGGCGTCGTTGCCGCCCGTACCCAGGAACTTGGCGACCTCGTCACCGTTGCTCCACAGGTGGCCACCCTTGTCCAACCAGGCCTTCAGGTCGATACGGGTGGTGTCCGCGAAGCTGTAGGCGTCGAAGCTACCGTTGATCCAGATGACCGCGTCGTAGACGGGGTTCGCGGTGTCGTCACCGATGCCGCCAAGGTTCGGCTGCAGCGAGGAGATCCGCGGCTCGCACTGCACGCTGGAGCCCGCACCCTGGACGTCGTAGATGTCCCAGGCCGGGTTGTCTTCCGGCGTCGCGATCCCGTACACGAGGCCGAGGGCACGCTCGACCATGTCCTCCGGCTGGTCGAAGACCGGATCGGAGAACGCGCCGAAGCCCGCACCGCCGACCGGATCGAAGCCGGTGGAGTTCTCGAAGTCCACGAAGTTCCGACCGTAGTCGTCGACGATGAGAATGCGCTCATCGAGATCGCCCACGGTGCGGGTCGCGAACGGCAGAACCTCGAAGCGGAAGTACGCCGGCTCCGGATCGGAGGCGGCCCGCGGGAAGGTCGCGCTGTTCGTGTTGTTGTCGATGACCTTGACGTAGTACTCGACGGTCGTACCCGGGCACCAGATGCGGCCACCCGCCGGCGCGCAGTAGTCCTCGCCGGTGAGGTTACCGATCGTGGTCCGGTACGTACCGGCACCCGCCGTACCGAGGTTGTCCGGCTGCGAACGGTTCATGGCCTTGTTCTGCCACGCACCGAACGACGGCGGATCCACGGTGGAGACGTGCCAGTAGATCTGGCAGTTCGCCGGGCTGAACCCGTCGAAGTCCGAAACGTCGACGTTCAACGAGTCGGACGAACCGAGCTGGGTTCCCGGCCACATGCCCTGCGCGGAGTTCTGCAGGAACGGCGTGTGGGCCGGATCCACGTACGAGTACGTGTCGGCGAAGATGTCGATCGAGCGAGCCGTGAACACGGTCGCCGAACCGTCGAACGAACCGATCGAGACGTTGTCGATCAGCCACTGCACGTTGCCGTGCTTGCCCCAGCTGAAGTCGCCGGTCGGCTGGCTGATGTCGAGCATCTCGTAGCCGAGCTGCAGCGAGTCGATCGTGGCGCCCATGTAGGGAGACAGATCCTCGCCGTCGTTCATGTTCCAGAACTCGCAACCCGCGAACGTGATGAAGCCGTCGAAGTCGGTCCAGAGCGACCAGCCGTTCGAGGCGTCGTACGTACGGATGTGCGTGTTCACGTAGTCATCACGCTCGTCGGGAGCGCAAAGGTAGTTCGAGTATTCCATCACGCCGCCGGTCCAGTTGTCGCAATCGATGACCGGGGTCACGAGGAACATGCTCATGCCGTTGGCGTCGCCGTTGCCCGGGAACCCCGTCGGCGGACGCGCGGTGTACATCCAGTCGTCCGAGAAGTTACAGGTGGCACCCTTGTTCTTGTAGTTCGGATCGAACTCCATGTGCCAGCTGTCCCACGTGTTGCCCTCGAGACCACCAGGCGTCCACATGATCGTACCCGGCGCGCCACCGTTCAGCTTCAGGCTCGGGCCCGCGGCGAGGTCGCCGTCGCTGAAGTCGTCGGTGACGACGTTGCCCGTGGCGGTGAAGGTCACGCGAACGTCGTCGATCCGGGCGATACCGTCCGTGTCACCACGGCCGTCCGCATCGGACCAGGCGCCATCCGAGAAACCACGCCAGCGGAGCTGCATACCACCGGCCTGGGCCGGCATCGGGAACGTGACGTCGTTCAGCCAGACGGAGTTTCCGTAGTACGGAATGTTTCCGCCGCCGAGGTCGGCCTGGTCGGACGAACCGAAGTAGTCGTCACCGCAAGCACGACCGGTGCCGCCGTTGTTCGAGTCGGGGTTACCCGACACCGCGTTGAAGATCGCCGGACCGTTCGTGCCGGTGACGAGCTCCCACTTGGCGGTCGTGTTGTTGAAGTACTCGAGGTACAGGTAGTCGTAGTTGCACTCCGTGTCGTAGTTCAGGTCGAACCGGATCGTGCCACCCGCGGACGCGTTCTGACCGGACATGGTCAGCGTCAGCGAGTAGTTCCAGTCGTCGCCGTAGCCCTTCTTGAAGATCCAGAAGGCGACATCGGTGCAGCCCGGGTTCGTCCCGAGGCTGTCGCAACCACACCACGCGCTGTAAGGATCCGTGCCCTGGAAGGGGTTCGGGTCCAGCGTGGAGGCGTGCCACTTCGAGGACGGCGGGATCGGCGGCGCGAACTTCGACCAGTGATCCCACGTCTCGTGCTTGCTGCCGGTGTCCTGGCCCACGGGAACGTTCGGCCACGTCGAGTCGCCGTTCGCGCCTTCGAAGCACCAGACCTCGGACTGGCTGTGCGTGGAGTTGGCCGTGTCTTCCGGCGCGCAGTTCTGACCGACCGAAACCCAGGTCGTGCCCGCGGAAGAACGGAAAAAGAGCGGAACAGAAGAGTTGGTCGCAGGGTTCAGCTCACCACCGCGCCACTCTCGGCTCCTCGGACGCTCGGCGTACGCAGTGGTCGCCACCATGGCGCCCAGAGCGAGCAGCAGAACGCCCGCGGAAAGGCGTTTCGTCATTTGCGCAGACCCCCTCAGGCTTTGCAGCACAGGATCAAGATGAGCGTTGGGGATTCGGAGAAACTGCCGCTCATGCAGTCTCTCCAGACCGACGAAGCAGCCGCACCTCCTTCCCTGGTGTCTTTCGGTCCGGGACAGCACTACAGTCGGCAACTCTAGCAAACGCGGCCCAGCACGTCAATCGAGGGGGCTCGGCCCCGGGATCCGGCCGGGCGGCGCGGAAGCATGAAAGCTAGAGGCTATGCTTCCTTCCCACGAGCTCCATGAACTCCGCCCGCGTCTTGGGATCGTCCCGGAATGCCCCCAGCATGCAGCTGGTCACCGCGACGCTGCCCTGCTTCTCGACCCCGCGCATCATCATGCACAGGTGCTGGGCCTCGATGACCACCCCCACCCCGTGCGGGGAGAGAGCCTCCTCCAGCGCATGCGCGATCTCGGCCGTGAGGCGCTCCTGGACCTGGAGCCGGCGGGCATAGATTTCCACCAGACGCGCCAGCTTCGACAGTCCCACGATCCGACCGGCCGGAAGGTAGGCGATGTGGCATTTCCCGAAGAAGGGCAGCAGATGATGCTCACAGAGGCTGTAGAGCTCGATCTCGCGCACCATCACCATCTCGTTGCACTCTTCCTCGAAGAGCGCCCCGCGGAGCGTGGCGAGTGGATCCTCGGAGTACCCCGAGGCCAGATGACTCCAGGCCCGTCCCACACGATCCGGAGTAGCCCGCAGGCCTTCTCGGTCCGGATTCTCCCCGATGCCGGTGAGAATCGTGCGGACAGCCTCACGGACTCGAGGTTCGTCGACGGGAGGCCGGCGGGTACCGGCGTCAGCGGAACGGGTGCTCATGAAATTCGGCCCTCTCGCGTTGGGACGTCGTCTCGCATTCGAACGGCGGGAAGATCCCGACCGGGGGCACGGTCGCGACGACCTGGTGCGCGAAGATAGGAAGGCCGGGGGCCGCGGTCAAACCTACCCGCGCGCGCACGTCTCCGAGGGCTACTCGGAGGTCCGCCGGGCGGCCTCCGACTCGGAGAACTCCCGGAGCGTCGCGAGCGGCAACCGGGGCGAATAGACCGAGAGAACGCGAGCCCCCCGCGTGCCGACCGGACGCTCGAGCGTGTCCGGACCGAGCACGAACGCCGCTCCGATCGGCGCGTCGCCTTCTCCGTCTCCCAGCCGCACGCGGCCGTCGAGTACGGTGTGGGACTCGACTTCCAGGTCGTCGACCTCACGCCCGAAGGTCGAGCTGGCCGTGAACTCCCGCAGGACGAGACAGAAAGCCGGCTCGCTGTAGAGTTCCGTGGCCACGAACCCGCGGGCCTCGAGAGTCGGCGTTTCGGACGCGGCGCGCTCCTCGCGGGTCTCGGCCTCGACCGCGACGATCAGCGTGCGGAGCATGTCGAGCTTCTCCGAAGCGGACAGGCGACCGCTTCGCCCCCGCGCCTCCGCCTCGCGTACGAGAACGCTGGCCTCGATCCCGAGGACGGACGCGATCCTCCGCGTGACCTTGAGGCTCGGAACACGCTGATTCGCCTCGATCTGACTGATGTAGGCCGGAGCCACCTCGACCTGCTTCGCCAGCGCGGTCTGGGTCAGACCCCGCAGATTCCGGTAGAAGCGAATGTTCTCGCCGATCTTCTTCAAGGGCCCCCCCGAGATCCGTGGTAAGCGGTTTCGGAACGCGAACCCGGGCTAGCGCCCGAACCCGACGCCGATCGCCTCTGCCGCGCGCACCTCCTGGCCATCCGGCTTGACGAGCTTCGACTTCCCGACGACGTCCTTCAACGCGACGCTCGTGATCGATTCGTTGTGCAGCGCCACCATGTGGCCGAACCGTCCCTGCTCGATGAGGTCGACGGCCCCCACGCCGAAGCGAGTGCCCAGCATGCGGTCCCGCGTGGTGGGGCTTCCTCCCCGCTGGACGTGTCCGAGCACGGTGACACGGCACTCCACCTTCAGACGGGTCTCGAGGAGACGCGCCACGCGCTCTCCGATGCCGCCGAGGCGCTCGAATCCGGTCGGACTGTCCTCGGCGGTGACGGCCACCGTCTTCTCGCCGCTCCTCGGGGTGGCGCCCTCCGCGACCACGACCAGCGAGAACCGCGCGCCGCGCGCCTCGCGGGCGGCGATCTTCTTGACCACCTCTTCCGGCTCGAACGGGATCTCGGGAATCAGGATGACGTCGCCTCCCCCGGACACCCCGGCCTTGAGCGCGATCCAGCCCGCATCCCTTCCCATGACCTCGATCACCATGACCCGCTGGTGGCTGGCGGCCGTGGTGTGGAGCCTGTCGATCGCCTCCATCGCGGTCTGGCAGGCCGTGTTGAAGCCGAACGTCACGTCGGTCCCGGGCACGTCGTTGTCGATCGTCTTCGGGATGCCGACCACCGGGAGCCCCTTCTCGAACAGCCGATAGGCGATCCCGAGCGAGCCGTCGCCGCCGATCACGACGAGGCCGTCCAGGCCGAGAGTCTGGCACTTCTCGATGACCTCGCCCGATCGGTCCTCGCGGACCCAGCCGCTGTCGGTCTGCTTCGGGAAACGGAACGGGTCGCCGCGATTGCTGCAGCGGAGGATCGAACCGCCCGTCTGGAGGATGCCGCGGACGTCATCCTTGCTCAGGGTCCGGATGCCGTTGCGGGTGAAGAAGCCCTCGAAGCCGTCCTCGACCCCGAAAACCTCCCATCCCTTGTTGATCGCGGACTTCGCAACCGCGCGAACAACGGCGTTCAGCCCCGGGGCGTCTCCTCCCCCGGTGAGGACGGCGACCCGGCGGGGCCCGGTCAACTCGTGGCCTCCCGCGCCACGAGGGCACCGCCGGCGGGGTCGAGTCGGGCCAGGAACCGCTCCAGTCGAGCCCGGGACCGCTCGCGCCGATGAACCATCCAGCCCTGGCGCTCCTCCGACAGCGCCATGATCGCTTCCCGGAAGTTCCGGAGCGCGCCCTTCCGCTCGAGGGCGGAGTAGAGCTGATCCTGGACCTGCCCGTCCGGGAGCGAGTCGACGAAGTCCTCGATCTCCTCGTAGGCCTCCTGGAGGCTCATCGAGGGGAGCCGGATCCATCGCTCGGCCGATTCGGTCACTTCGAGGTACTGCTTTCTCGTCTCATCCGTGGCCTCGGAAAAGACGAAAGTCCAGAGAGCGCCGGTTCCGACCTCCAGGAAGTGTTCCCGGTCCGGGTCGTGGTCGTCCAGCGCCTGAGAAATCGCCGTGAGATCGAACTCGGATGCGTTCATGGACACCCCGCGAATCGCATGGAAGAATTCCCGCGCCCCGCGCGATTCGCGCGGAGCCCGTCCGTTTCGATCCCGGCGGGTGCGTCCGGGTCGAATGCGGCCGCATGCTAGCCCGGTGCTTCGGGACGGTCAAGCGCACGGAGAGGTTCGCGAGTGAGCGGTCGACCCAAGGTGGGGCTCGCCTTGTCCGGCGGTGTCGCGAAGGTGATCGCGCACGTCGGAGTCATCCGGGCATTCGTCGAGGCCGGCGTGCCGATCGACGCGATCGCAGCCACGAGTGGCGGCTCCATCATCGGGGCCTACTACGCGGCGGGGGTCTCCATCGAGGAGATGGAGGATCTCGCCGCCGAGATCTCCTGGAAGAAGCTGACGCGCGTCCGCATTCCGCGACTCGGGCTCCTCTCGAACGAGCGCATCGTGGATCTCGTCGAGAATCGCCTCGGAAAGATCCGGTTCGAGGACCTGAACATCCCGCTCGCGGTGGTCGCGGCCGACCTGACCACGGGCCGGAAGGCGGTGTTCACCGAGGGCGAGATCGCGCTGCCCATCCGGGCGAGTTGCTCGATCCCGCAGCTGTTCTCGCCGGTCGACATCGACGGTCACCTGGTGGCCGACGGCGGCCTCGTGGAGTATCTCCCGGTGGAGACGCTGCGCGACGTGCTCGGATGCGACTTCCGGATCGGCATCAATCTCGGCGGCGTACGCAACTGGCACATGAGGGATCCCAAGAACATGCTGGAGGTCGCGCTTCGCGTGATCGGGTTCGTGTCGCAGCGGAACGCGCGCGCGTCCGAGGAGGCGGCGCACACGGTCGTGCGCCCGAACCTCTCCGAGTTCGGCCCGTACGATCTGCACCGCGCCGACGAGCTCGTGCGCACGGGCTACGAGTTCGGCCGGAGAGCGGCGCCGGAGATTCTCGCGAGTCTGGATCGTCTCGTGGAAGCGGACGGCGGCACGGAACCCGCGGACTGGACGCGCGTCGTGCGCTGGCTGCGTGACCATTCCCCCATGAAGCGGAGGGCGTCCTGATGCCGACTCCCGTGATCCTCGGCGCCGTGCGCACTCCGATGGTCCGCGCCGACGACGCGTTCCGCAAGATCCCGGCGAAGGAGCTCGCGCGTCGGGTCATCCGGGAACTGCTCGACGGTTCCGGTATCGCTCCGGCCGAGGTCGACGAGGTAATCCTGGGCAACGCCGGCACCCCGGCCGACGCGCCGAACATCGGACGCGTCGCGGCACTGATGGCCGGCGTGCCCGAATCGACTCCCGGCCTCACGGTGCACCGGAACTGCGCGTCCGGACTCGAGGCGATCGAGCTCGCCGCGGACAAGGTCGCGGCGGGTTCGGCCCGGCTCGTCGTGGCGGGCGGCACCGAGAGCATGAGCCGGATCCCGATGCAGCTCCCGCCCGAGGCGAACCACTGGTTCATGCGCTGGGCCAAGGCCAAGACGCTGCCCGCGCGACTGGCGGCACTCCGCGCGTTGAAGCCGCGCGAGATGATGCCCCGCTCCGCGATCGTGGAGGGACTGACCGACCCCGTGTGCGGTCTGAACATGGGGCGCACGGCGGAGAATCTCGCGCGCGAGTTCGGCATCTCGCGCGAGGAACAGGACCGATTCGCGCTCGAGAGTCACCGTCGCGCGTGCGCGGCCCGGGAGTCCGGCCGCTTCGGCGACGAGATCGCCCCGGTGTATGTCCCGCCCGCCTACGAACGCGTCGTCACGGAAGACGTCGGACCGCGCGAGAACCAGACGATGGAAGCGCTCGCGAAACTCCGGCCCGTCTTCGAGCGGCGGGACGGCACGGTGACCGCGGGGAACTCCTGCCAGATCACGGACGGAGCGGCCGCCGTACTCGTCGCATCGGAGGAGTGGGCGATCTCCCACGGGTTCCGCCCCCTGGCGCGCGTGCGCGGGCACGCGACCGTCGGCCTGTCGCCCGCCCGGATGGGACTCGGGCCGGCCATGTCGATCCCCGTGGCGCTCGACCGGGCCGGTGTGTCGTTCTCCGAGGTCTCCGTGTTCGAGATCAACGAAGCGTTCGCCGCCCAGGTTCTCGCGTGCGGGATCGCGCTCGCATCCGATCACTTCGCGCGCGAGGAGCTCGGACGCTCCTCGTGCGTCGGCGAGCTCGACCCGGAGCGCGTCAATCCGAACGGCGGCGCGATCGCGCTCGGCCATCCGATCGGAGCGACGGGCGCCCGACTCGTGGTGACGTTGCTCGCCGAGCTCGTGCGACGCGGCGGCGGACTGGGAGTCGCCACCCTCTGCGTGGGGGGCGGCCAGGGTTCCGCTCTCGTGCTGGAGAGAAACGCATGACGGACCTCGAAGCCCGCATTCCGCCGCTGCGAATCGAACCGCGCGAGGAAGACGTCCTCGCGATCGTGCTCGACCGGCCGGACGCGAAGGTGAACCTGATCGACGAGGCGTGGCTCCACGCGATGACCGCGGCCCTCGACGAGATCGAGCGCGCCCGGCCCGCCGGCATCGTGCTGGTCTCCGCGAAGCCCGGGAACTTCATCGCCGGCGCCGACGTCTCGCTCATCGCCTCGCTCGAGACCCCGGCCGACGCGGAACGTCGCGCGCGCCAGGGCCAGGAGCTTCTGTCCCGCCTCGAGGACCTGCCCGTGCGCAAGGTCGCGGCGATCCGCGGCGCCTGCCTCGGCGGCGGACTGGAAACCGCGCTCGCGTTCGACTGGATCGTGGTGGCCGACGACGACCGCACCGTGCTCGGCCTGCCCGAGGTTCGCCTCGGCATCCTCCCGGGATTCGGCGGCACCTGGCGGCTTCCGAAACGAACCGGCATCCTCGCCGGACTTCCGCTGGTACTCACGGGACGGACACTCCGGCCGCGGCAGGCGGAGAAGCTCGGCCTCGCGGATCGTCTCGCTTCGCCCGAGCTCGTCGAGCGCGTGGCGATCGCGATCGCGGCCGGACGGGAAAAGCCGAAGCGTCGCCGCCCGGTGCGCGCGCGAATGCTCGACTTCCTGGCGGGTCGTACGCCGCCGGGGCGCGCGCTCCTGCGGAACTTCACCGAGAAGAACGTCGCCAAGGAGACCGGCGGCCACTACCCCGCGCCGCCGCGCATCCTCGAACGCGTCCTGGACGGCTACGGCACGCCGCGCGGAGCCGCGATGGCGCGCGAGGCCGCGGCGTTCGGCCAGCTTGCGGTGACGCCGGAGGCGAAGAACCTGCTGTTCCTGTTCACCGGCAACGAGGAGCTCGCGCGTCACCCGTGGACGGGACGCCCGGCGCCGGCCGACGCGACGACGGTCCGCGCCGCGGTCCTCGGCGCCGGCACGATGGGCGGCGGGATCGCCGGATCGCTCGCGGGCGCCGGCATCCAGGTCCGGTTGCGGGACGTCGCCGTGGAGTCGCTGCGGGTCGGATTGGCCGGAGCGGCCGGGCCGCTGAACCGGCGCGTGCAGAAGCGGCGGATGAAGCCGCGCGACCGCGACGCCGTGATGGAGCGTATCTCGCCGGCAACGGATCTGACCGGGCTGACGAACGTCGACGTGGTGATCGAAGCCGTGCCCGAGATCCTGGAGCTCAAGCAGAAGGTGTTCCGCGAGGTCGAGGGTATCGTTCGCGACGACACGATCCTCGCGACGAATACCTCGTCGATTCCGATCGACGCGATCGCGCACGGCATCGAGGCGAAGGAACGTCTCGTGGGCCTGCACTTCTTCAATCCCGTGCACCGGATGCCGCTGGTCGAGGTCATCCCCGGCGCGCGCACCCGCGACGGCGTGCTCGAGGGCGCCGTGGGGCTCGTTCGCCGGCTGAAGAAATCACCGCTCGTCGTGGCGGATCGACCGGGCTTTCTCGTGAACCGCTTGCTGCTGCCCTACCTGAACGAGGCCGCGCTGGCGGTGCAGGACGGCTGGCCGATCCCGGCGGTCGACGGTGCGTTGCTGCGCTTCGGCATGCCGATGGGTCCGCTGCGCGTGCTCGACGAGGTCGGGCTCGACGTGGCCGCGAAGGTCTCGCACGTGCTCGAGGACGCGTTCGGCACCCGGGCTCGCCCCGCGCCGCTCATGCAGCGACTGCTCGAGGCGGGCGCGCTCGGCACGAAGGCCGGGCGGGGGTTCTGGGTCGGGACCGGACGCGAGCGCACGGCGAACACGCAGGATCTCGGCGGTCTGCCCGCCGCTCCGGCGCCGCCCGACGAGGAGATCGTGGAGCGGCTTCTCAGCGGCATGATCAACGAAGCCGCGCGCTGCCTCGCGGAGGGTGTGGTGCGCGAGCGCGACCACCTCGATCTCGGCACCGTGCTGGGCGCCGGATTCCCGCCGTTCCGCGGCGGCCTCGCCCGCTGGGCGCTCTCCCTCGGCGAGGACGAGGTGAGACGTCGCCTGGACGCGCTGGCGGCGCGCTACGGAGAGCGGTTCGCACCGTTCGAGGGACTGGGCGAGCTCTTCCGGAACTCGTAGCCACCGTCTGGTTACCGATCGGAGTCGTCGCCGCGCTCCCGGAACAGACGTTCCCACTCGTCGAGCGCGAACCCTTCGGGCGGCGGCGGCTTTCCGCCCGGCGTCGGCGGCGGTGCCGCGCC
The DNA here is from genome assembly GCA_020431545.1 of Gemmatimonadota bacterium. Lineage (GTDB taxonomy): Bacteria > ARS69 > ARS69 > ARS69 > ARS69 > JAGQIB01. Next base: position 11,561 of record JAGQIB010000109.1, on the reverse strand, counting down.
CCGGCGACGCGGCGGTCGGAGTCCTTCCTCCGGATCCACCACGATCCCTCCGGCGCTGCGCACGCGAGCCGCGAGCTCGCGATCGCGCGTGACCACGCGTGTCTGACGCCGCGGAGCATCCCGCACGAGCTGTACGATCAGATCGTCGGCGCTCTCGGGAGATCGCGCGAACAGCACCTCGAGTCCCGGGGCGTGCTCCCGTCGCATCCCCCGACCCGGACGTCCGTCGAACACGACCACGTACGGCTCACCGGCGCGCCGGATCGCGTCGATCCGACGCAGCAGCTCCTGCCGCGCGTCCTGCAGGGAGGTCCCGTCGTCGCGATCCCGGAACAGGAGGTTGTACCCGTCGACGACGGTCCGGACCACTACCAGATCTCTCGGCGGTCCTTCACGTCCCAGAACTGGATCACGCCGCCCTTCTCGCCCATCACCTCGAGGATGCCGTCGTTGTCGATGTCGAACAGGCTCATCGGGTAGCCGAACCCCTCCACGGCGTACTCGATGCTCAGCGTGTTCGTGTCGAGGACGTAGCCGTCGTCGGTGATGATCTCATCCGTGAGGTCTCCGTCCACGTCGGCGACGAGGATCACGCGCGGGTCCACGAAGTCGCGGCCGACCTTGTCGCGGAAGAACTCGACGCCGTCGTAGTAGTGAATCAGGTTGTCCGCGCACACCACGAGCTCGAGCGCTGCGTCCCGATCCACGTTCGCGATCGCCATCGCGGAGATGGTCTCGAAGTTCTCCTCCACCGACTCCCAGAGCAGCGTGTACTTGATGGTCTCCCAGACGTAGATCCGCGCGCCGGTCGTGAACGTGATGATCTCGGGGCGGCCGTCGCCGTTCAGGTCCTCCGCGAACACCGCCTGCGCCGCCCCTTCCAGGGGGAAGCTCTTCCAGGTCTCGCGCAGTCGCCCGCCGTCGTAGAGGTACTGACGGATCGTGTTCTTCGAGTCCGCGTACACGAACGAGGCCTGGTCCGGTTTCTCGGTCCACGGGAACGGAGCGAACACCTGGTAGACCGACGAGAGCAGATCGGTCTCGAAACGGAGCGCGTCGACGTCCTCGTCCTGGGCGGACGCGCGGGGCGCGGATCCGAGAACGAGGGCGGCCGCGAGCAGGACAGCGGCGCGGGCAGTCGTGAGCATGATTCCTCCGGTGGCGCGGAGAGGGGTTTCGGGACGAGAGATGGTAACGCGCGCAGGACGCCGGCACGAGGCCGAAAATGGACGCGACGGGCGCCTCAACGCCTCCTTCGCGACTCCGGAATCCACCACTGCGGAAGGGACAGATAGTAACCCCGGGGATCCGGAACCGTTCCCCGGATGCGCTCGTTCACGCCCCAGACGTCATCCAGACGGAAGAGGAACGTGTACGGCTGGTCCGCCACGATCAGCTCCTGCGCGCGCCACCAGTCCGGGCGGGCTTCGTCGAACGTCCGCGCCGAGAGGGCCCGGTCGATGGCGGCGTCCACCTCGGGGTTCGAGTAGCCGGTGTGGTTGAACTTCTCGTCGATCGACTTGCTGTGGAAGATCGACTGGAGGTCGGCCTTCAGCGCCACGGACCAGCCCACGAGCACCGCGGACCCGTACGAGTGATCCACCACCGAGCCCCACAGGACGTTCCACTCGAGAGTGCGCGGCTGCACCTTCACCCCGATCTTCTGGAACATGCTCTGCAGCATGACCACGGCGTCCATCCGGATCTGATTGCCGAGATTCGTCTTGAGCTCGAAAGAGAACGGGACGCCGTCCTTGTCCAGCACGCCGTCGCCGTCCGTGTCGGTCCAGCCCTCTTCGTGCAGGATCTCGAGCGCCCCCTGCGGATCGTACGGCAACGCCGGAATGTTCGGATCGTAGGACCACAGCATCGGGTGCACCGGACCGTTCATCGGGTGCGCGTAGCCGTAGCAGAGCGCATCGATGATCGCGTCACGATCGATCGCCATGCCCAGCGCCCGACGCACGCGAGACGACTCGAACAGCGGATTGCCGGAGTACCAGCCGATGTACGTGTAGTTCCGGCCGGAGTATGCCTCCACGCGGATCGCGTCGAGCGCATCGAGCCGCGCCGCCTCGTGCGGCGGGAGCTGCGGGCAGATGTCGATCTCGCCGCTCTCGAGCTGCGCCACGAGAGACGACGCGTCCGGGATGACGCGGAAGACCACGCGATCGAGATACGGCCGCCCCTGGAAGTAGTCGTCGTTCGCGACGAGCTCGACCGACGCCTGCGACTCCCACTTCCGGAAACGGAACGGGCCGCTGCCCACGGGATTCCGCGCGAACTCCGATCCCGCGAGCTCCGCGCGCGGCAGCCCCTCGAGCAGGTGCTTCGGGAGGATCACGCCCACGGAGGCGTCGAGAATCTGGTACGGGTACTGGCGGTCGTAGCGGAACGTCACCGTCGAGTCGTCTTCGGCCACGCAGCCGCTGATGAACTCCTTCCAGGATCGCGCGGAGTACCCCACCACCGGGTCGGTCAGCAGCTCGTGCGTGAAGACGACGTCCTGCGCCGTGAGCGGCACCCCGTCGTGCCAGCGCGCGTTCGTGACGAGGTGGAACGTGACGGAGAGACCGTCGGTGGCGACGTCCCAGGAACGCGCGATCTCGGGCTCCGCCGACGCGAGGTCCGGCGCGAGGCGCGTGAGCTGCGAGAACACCGCGCTGATCACGTCGCTCGCGATGCTGCTCGTGGACGTCGCGTCGAGCAGGTTGTCCGGCTCCGCCGTGACTCCGATCACCACAGTGCCACCCGCGACGGGTTTTCCGTAGTCCGCCGAGCTCGGTGCGCGTTCCCCCGTGCCTCCCCCGCAACCGACGGCGAGGAGCGAGACGGCCAGGAGCGGAACGAGACATGCGATCGGTCGAGCCATGAGAGTTCCTCCGGGTGGCTGGGTCAGCGCGGAAGCGCGACCTGATCGAGTTCGGCGCGGAGAGCGGCAGTCACCGCCTCCGGATCCTGCGCCCCGACGACCGAGGCGATCACGGCGACTCCGCGGGCCCCCGCGCGGAGAGCGGCGGCCGCGTTGCCGGGAGCGATGCCCCCGATCGCGATCACCGGCAAGTTCGTGGCCGCGACGACCGCGGCGAGACGCTCCGGACCGAGCGCGGGACCGGCGGCGGGCTTCGTCGAGGAGCCCCAGAGCGGCCCGACCCCGAGGTAGTCCGCGCCCGCGGCCTCGAGCTCCCGGGCCCGCTCCGGGGTCCGGGCGGAACCACCGAGGCGCCCGGGCCACTGCGGACGGGCCACGGCGAGCGGCAGGTCCTCGGGTCCGAGGTGCAGACCGTCGGCGTCGATCGCGAGGGCCACGTCGAGGCGATCGTTGATCACGAGCTGGCGCCCGGCCGCGCGGACGATGTCGCGCAGGTCCCGGGCGACCGCGAGCAGTTCCGCCTCGGACAGGGACTTGTCCCGCAGCTGGATCACGTCGGCACCGCCGGCGAGCGCGGCGCGCACGATCTCCCGGTGGTCGCGCCCGCGTGCGAGATGCGGGTCGGTGAGTACGTGCAGCTCGGGCCGGTTCATCGCAGCAATCTCTCCCTCGCCCGCTCGTAGGCGCGGCGAAACGTGACGGCCGTGCGCAGGGCCGGGCTCGTGTCCCCCCAGACGATCCGGAGGGCGGGCGCCTCTCCCTCGACGAATCCGAACCGCGTCCGGGTCGCCCGGTCTTCCGACGCGATCCACCGCACGCACATCGTCGGATCCGCGATCCGCTGCGCGAGCGCTCCGAGCCGGTCGCCCTCCTCGGTGCCCGGCACCGCGTCGCAGACCACGAGCGGCGGCGGTACGCTCGAGCGGAACGCCGCGCGTCCGAGCTCCCCGAGGCCGACGTCGTCGGCCGGGAGGCGATGGCGCCACGCCTCGAGTCCGGCCGCCGCCAGATCGTGCCACTCCGCCTCCGCCGTGACCACAAAGAGGTCCGTGAGAAACCGAAGCGCCGCCCCCTGGAACCCCGGTCGATCGGGGGCGGATCGCACTTCGTCGGGGAGGTCCGCGTCGACCGCGAGGTCGCGCAGGGATCCGTCGTCGCGCCGGAAGCGATCGCGAATCGCGCGCGCGATCTCCCGGGCGGAGTCGAGCGCCGAGGGATCGCCCGTGAGCGCGTGCAAGGCCAGGAGACCGGACCCCACGTCACCCTGATCGCGGAGATTGCCGACCTGCCCGGAATCGAGCTCGCGGCACGCCGCGCCCGTCGCGTCGAAGCTGCCCGGGCGCAACGCCGCGTCCGCCGTGCGCACCGCCTGCGAGAAGCGTTCGTCGCCGAAAGCGCGGAAGTAATGCGCGAACGACTCGAGCAGGCGCCAGTTCGCGCCGACGGGAACGTCGGTGGAGCGGGTCGGCGCGCCGACGACCTGGCGTGCCTCCGCTCCTCGCGCGTACCACTCCTCGCCCGTCATCACGAGGGATCCGTCGGACGAAGCGTACAGATCCGCGGCGAGCGACCCGCAGTACAGAGTGGCGGCGCGCGTGCGGAAGCGACCGTTCAGGCAGCGGACGATCAGGAGCGCGTCGGCGCCGAAATCGAGACGTCCCGACGTGGCGAACCGGGACGCGAGCGCCTCCCCGGCCACCGCGTTCGCGCGAAGGAGCTTCTCCCGGTGGACGACACGGCCGTCCGCGGTGGCGAACGCGCGATGGAATCCGCCGTCCACGCGATCGAAGAGCGCGGAACCGAGCAGGGTGTCGAGCGTGGTGTCGAGCACGTCGGCGAGACGGGGATCACCCCGCCACGCTCCCCATTCGTTCAGGAACATCAGGGGCGCGAGATCCACGTCGGCGTGAACGGCGCCCAGCGGACTCGTTCCGGCGAGCAGGCGCTCCAGGAGCTCCCGGGCGATGACGTCGTCCAGCGGAGCGACTCCGGCGTCGAGCGCGGGGACGGGGCGCCGCTCGATGGGTGGCGGCCGATCCGCCGGATCCGCGTAGTCTTCGAGCCAGTACACGAGTTCCTCCGCCTCGGGCGGGGGGAAGCTCGCGAACACGCGGCCGTGCTCGTCCAGGAAGTGAACGGCCGGAAGAAGTCCGCTGTCGAGGGCCCAGACGTCGCGCAACTCCGGCCACCGCGACGCGTCGGCGCGCACGGGAATCGCCCGGCGCGCGATCGTGGCGCTCAGGGTGGAGTCGGCAAACAGATGCCGGGGCCACAGGAAGTGATCGCGGTTCCACGGCGCGGTCAACCAGAGCACCACCGGCCGGCCGGCGTCCTTTGCCTCGCGGAAGGCCGCCCGCCCCAGCGGCCGCCAGTCCGGTTCGTCGCCCCGCGCCGCACTCGCGAACAGCACCGCGGCGACAACGAGGATCGGCGCTCCGGGATGCATCCCGAAGCGCCGACACGAAAGCACGGAGGCGAGTCGCCGGCTCAGGTGAACGAGCGGATCCAGCTTCCGAGGAACTCGAGACGGCCGATCAGGAGCGAGATCCGGGCCATCACCGTGTAGCCGAAACTCGCACCGAACGCGACCATCAGCACCCAGATGCCGGCGCGCGAGGCGCGTCCGAACGCACCGGTGTGCTCCTTGGAGAAATAGAAGTAGACGAGGCCGCAGATCACGCCTCCGAACACCACGAGGTTCGATACGGAGTACATGATCCACTGGAGCCAGTTGTCCGCGTGGGTCGCCACCAGGGGAAGCGCGAGCGTCTTCTCGACCTGCTTGATGAAGTCCGACACCAGGTACCGCGGGAGGTTCGACCCGGCCGTGTAGCCGATGATGAACGCCATGGACCAGCGCGAGAACCAAGCGATGGACGGGATGAGTCGAGTGAGCAGGATCAGCCCGAGAATCAACGGGATGATGTACACCAACTCGGGTTGCTGACCTCGCGCGGCCTCGATGATGTTCTCGAACGACCCCGGCGCCAGCTTCGCGAGCAGGTTCGGAACGATCTGCTGCCAGAAGCCCTGCACCATCCAGTAGGCGGCGGAGACTCCCACGAACAGGTGCTCCGCGAACTTGTAGAACGGGTTGTCCTTGTACAGGAAGCTGAAGATCATCAGCGTCAGCAGCGCGCCGACCCACAGCTGGACGGTTGACCAGTCCATGTCAATTCCCCCGGGTCACTTGCGCCGCCTCCCGCGCTGCGCGAAGTACGAGATGTTGCCGAGCAACACGAAAGACACGATCACGAGGTGAGCCACCGTCTGCGGGAACATCCGGATGAGCGCGACCTGGGCCGCCTCTCCGAACTCGGGGTGGTTCTCCACCAGCAGGGCTTCGTACTCGGCGGCGCCCGCGAGCCCGCCCAGGAGTCCCACGAGCTGCGTGGGATAGTAGGGATAGAGGAGCGGCGCCTCGACCGCGGTGACCCCGCCGCCGACCGGCGTGCCGGTCGGATCGCCCGCGAACTGGACCCACTCCTTGAGTCCGGGCTGCCCCGAGCCGATGCCGGCGATGAAGTCGAAGTCCTTGATCGTGCGGATCGTCGACATCATCGGGATCTGGCCCACGGGACGCGCCGCGATGTCACCCCAGCCCACGTCCTGCGTGTACTGGTTCCGGAAGTCGGACGTCAGCGACTGGATGAGCCCCTGATTCCCGACCTTGTACCCGAGGTTGAGATAGTCCTCGCCGTACGTCTTGTTCGGAAAGCCGGGAATGATGACCGTTTCGAACAGGTTCGAGATCAGCGGCGGACCGGTCGCCCAGATCGTCATGACGTAGAGCTTGAGGTCCTTGGACAGCGCGTGGCGCGCGATCGCGTGGGCCATCGGGTCGTTCTCGGGCACGGTGCTCGGGCCGTAGTCCAGAGAGAGCAGGAGCTTCGATCCCGGCGGAAGGGCGTCGATCGCGGTGTAGAGATTGCGAACGATCGGGCTCGGTTTCACCGGCGCCGGCCTCTGCAGCATCAACGGGATGGTCACGGAGACCGCGATCAGCAGGAAGATCCAGCGGCGATCGAGCCGCCCGAGTTTCTCGAGGAAACCCATCAGTCACCTCCCCCGAGATGGGACCGTTCGATGCCGAGAATGAGGCGTAGCGAGTTCGAGATGATGCCGAGCGCGATGCCCATCTGGATCGTGCGCTGTCCCGCGAGATTCGGGAAGGACATGATCCAGGCCGAAAGATTCGGAATATGCAGATACTCCGAGAACGGCTCCGGGATCCAGGCCGTGAGCCACCCGCCCACGAACGTCCGCCCGATCAGGATCACGAACGCCGCGATCAGGAGCACCGTGGCTTCCGGCGTCTTGGCGCGGAACGCCCGATAGCTCGCCGACGCGACGAAGAACGCGAGAAGCGAGAACATCGTCGCCTGGCAAGGCGTGAACACCGACTGGTAGAGCGCGTCGTACAGGAGGCGTCCGTCGGCGAGGTCATAGGTCCAGTGGAAGGCGCCGCCCTCGCCGGTTCCCAGCTTCAACAAGCCCGCGAAGAGCATCACCAGGAACCCGGCCACCGTGACCACCGAGTAGATCCACTCGTGATCGCGACGGGAGATCTTCGTGAGATGCACGCGAAGAAGATTGCCGCCGCCCAGCACGAAGGCGAACGCGGCGATGATGTTGAAGAAGTCCGGGATCAGGCGATCCGCGGAGGCCAGGAACGGAGCCGGTACGAAGTAGGCCGCGATGAGCAAGCCGCCCACCACCGCCGTGATCAGGATCGGTATCGTCCGTTTCAATGGGGAACTCCTCGGGCCTCTAGCCGCCGGACCAGAGCCAGTGGATCTTGTCGTTCAACATCGTGATGACGGGCCAGCCCGTGAGGCCTTCGATCGTCGTGAGAATGCCTCCCACGAAGATCGAGACCATCGCGACGCCCTTCCCGAAATCCTGGCCTTTGAGCGAGCCGAGCATCTTCTCGTCCTGCGAGAGATACGCGCTCGCGGCGAAGAGCTCTTCGCCGATCAACGTGTAGTCGCACGCGGCCACGAAGAACGGCAGCTGCGTGGGCATCGCGGTGCCCGCGACCTGGATCGCGCCGATGGAGTTGCCCGTCTCCGCGAGGATGAGGGACTCCGCGAAGAACGCGCCGAGGTAGAAGCACGTGGCCGGCTTCTTGCGGACCATCAGACCGTCCACGTGGGCGACGAAGCCGAACTGCTCGTCGGTCACGTAGTAGATCCCGTCTTCGCGGTAGGCGTCCGGTCGCCCGGCCGACAGGTACGACTCCTTCACCGTCTCGCGCGCCGTGCTCATCACGAGCGAGCGGCTGCAGGGCATCACGAGGCTCGTCTCGTACTCCGCGATCAGCTTCGAGATCGAGCCGAGGATGGTGAGGCCGGCCACGGTCTGGACGTTGTCCATGTCCTGGATTCCCGCGACGTAGAGGACCGGCTGCCCCATCTCCGTGGCGCGCCCGACGGCTTCCGTCACGGCGTCCATACCGGCGATCTTCCGGATGTACATCTTCTGCCCGGCCTGCGCGCGCAGGATGTTGAAGACGATCGCGCCGCAGACGATCAGCATGATCACGAAGGACGAGACACGCGTCTTGTCGAACCACTGGAAGCGCGCCTCGGCGCCGGCGGTCCCCGACTCGCCGACCCCGCCCGGGCCGAACGACACGACCTTGTAGTCGTAGCGCACGGCGTTCTCGGGAACCCGATCCCGGAACGAGTCCTGTCCCGGCGCCGCGACCCCGACCTCCTCGAACGGCGATCCTCCCTGCGAGCGCAGCACGCGATAGCCCGCGAGAACGTCGGCGTTTGCGTCGTCCGGCGAGGCCTGCCAGGTCACGAGCAGCGCATGGCCCGCGTCGTTCGGGGCATCGATCGCCGCGACGGAGGTCGGCGGTGCGGGCGGGGGCACGACGACCTCGGTCACGACCTCGGGCGAGGTCTCCTGGGCCGAGGCGGGCCCGAAGGGAAGTACGATGCAGGTCAGTGCGATCAGTGGCGCGACGAGACGAGCGGCCCGAGATCCCGCCCGTGGAATTCCGGAGATCTTCATGCGGCGATCTTCATCGGAATGGATACTCCTTCCTTCGTGCGGCTGACGAGCAGGAGGCGGTCGAGCGACCGTCACCCCGCCACGCGTTTCTCTCGGCACGAAGCCGGAGCGGTACGTAGCGTGCACGCGTTCCGGCGGGGGTGTCAAGCGAAAGCCCGCCCCGTGAACGTCGGCGTTGACCTCGTCGGCGCCGTCCGCCATTGTGATCGCATTGCGCAAGTCGCGCCGTCCCCTTCGATTCCCTCCGTCGGGGATGCCCGGAGCCGAGAATGCGCGTCCTCCTCTTCGACATCGACGGAACGTTGCTCCTCACCGGTGGAGCGGGTTTCGTGGCACTCCGCCGCATCTTCGCGGACCTTTACGGTGTGGAAGACGCGGTCCGCGACATCGAGTTCCACGGGCGCACGGATCCGCTCATCCTGGACTCCATCGCGGAACGTCATCTCGGCCGGCGCCTCTCGACCGACGAAGCCAGGCGAGTCGAAGAGCGATACGTCACGGAGCTCGGCCCGTGCCTCGACTCGTCCGAGGGATTCCAGGTACTGCCGGGAGTCGTCGGGCTGCTCGAGGCGCTCGGAACCCGTGAAGACGTCGTGCTCGGTCTCGCCACCGGGAACTGGGAGCGGGCGGCCCACGCCAAGCTCCGTCGGGGGAGCCTCGACCGGTGGTTCGATTCGAACGGCGCGCTCCCGGCCGGATACGGCTCGGATGCGGCCGATCGCGCCGAGCTCACGCGGCTGGCGGTTCAGCGGGCCCGGGGGATCGCCGGCCCGGACGCCGAAATCCTCGTGATCGGCGACACGATTCACGACGTCCGCGCCTCGGCGGCGGCGGGCGTCCCGTGCCTCGCGGTCGCCACCGGAAACGCGACGGAGGCCGTTCTCGAGGCCGAAGGAGCCGCCTGGACCGTTCCTTCGCTCGAGAGCCCGGACGTGGCCCGGATCCTGGGCCTCTAGCCCCCGGCGACCGACCTCCTCGGGCGCCGCGCCCGCCCCTTCCCCGGTTCTTCGCCGATTCCCCCGTTTGACCCGGCCCTGCCCCGGTGCTAAGGTGGACGGGTCATTCGGGAGGCCAGTCCCGAGGAGACCGACATGCGACTTCGTGCTCTCGCTCTTGCGCTCGCGCTCGTCATTCCGTCGTCTGCTCTCGCGGAGACGGTCATCGTGCAGATGACCACCGATCCCTCCCAGGGATTCCAGCCGCGGTTCGTTCCCGCCGACGTGACCATCCAGCCGGGCGACACGGTGCGCTGGGTCAACACCGACCAGTTCGCTCTCGAGCACGGCACGTGCAGCGGCACGGGCAGCAGTGACCCGCTCGCCGGGCAGCTCTGGCAGTCGCCCTCCCTTCCGTACGGCCAGTGGTTCGAGTACACGTTCGACGATCCGGGTACGTTCGAGTACTTCAGTGTCCCTCACGAGTTCGCCGGAATGTTCGGTGTCGTCCGCGTCGGCAACTCCACGAGCGCCCCGGACATCGAGGACTCGACGTGGGGACGGACCAAGGCCCTGTTCGAGTCGTTCCTGCCGCGCGAATAGCTCTCGTCACCTTCTCCGCGCCGTCGCCCGCGTTCCCCGCGACGTGTTCGCGCGCGTCTGCTAGTTTCGCTCGCGGTGCTCCGCCCTCTCTCCATCGACGTCTCCCGCCGAGGTGAACGTTGCCGGCCGCTTCCTCCTCTCGCGCTCGTCCGAAGAAGGCGTTCGTGCCGAAGCTCGATCCCGATCCGAAGCGCGCAAAGAAGGTGCTCGACCGCCTTCGCAAGGAGTTCCCGGACGCGAAGTGCGCGCTCGATCACGAGACTCCGCACCAGCTTCTCGTCGCCACGATCCTGTCGGCCCAGTGCACGGACGCGCGCGTCAATCTCGTGACCCCGACCCTGTTCGCGAAGTACCCGAACCCGGAGGCGTTCGCGGCCGCGCGGATCGAGGAGCTGGAACAGGACGTGAAATCCACCGGCTTCTACCGCAACAAGGCACGCGCGCTCCTCGAGATGAGTCAGGACATCGTGACGCGACATGGTGGCGAGGTCCCGCGCACGATGGAGGAGCTCACGGAGCTTCGCGGCGTGGGACGCAAGACGGCGAACGTGATCCTCGGCAACGCGTTCGGGATCCCCGGGCTGGTCGTGGACACCCACGTGACCCGACTCTCCAACCGCCTCGGATTCACCCGCCAGAAGGACGCGGTCAAGATCGAGTTCGAGCTGCGCGAGATCTTTCCGAAGAAGCTCTGGACGCTCTCTTCCCACCTGCTGATCCTGCACGGGCGCAAGACGTGCAGCGCCCGACGCGCGGAGTGCGGAGAGTGCGCGGTACGCGACCTGTGCCCGAGCGCGGACCGGGTCTGAGCGCGCCGCCCCGCCCCCGAGCGCTTGTCGCCCTTTCGCCGCACCCTTAGAATCCGACGCCACGCACGGAAGCCGCGGACTCCCCTCCGCCCGCTGCCGTCCCGGTTTCCGTACGACTTCCCGCCGTCGCGGGGCGCCCCGAGGAGGTCCGATGCACGCTCGCCTGGGAATCACCGTCAATCGGTTCATCTACAACGAGCAGCGGGAGTTTCCCCAGGCCTCGGGCGAGTTCTCCGAGATCCTCGCGCAGATCGCGCTCGCGTCCAAGATCGTGAGCCGCGAGGTGAACCGCGCGGGACTGAGCGGCATCCTCGGCGCCGT
>JAGQIB010000108.1 GCA_020431545.1 Gemmatimonadota bacterium | reverse complement strand
GCATCACCGGGTCCGAACACCCCGGCAGTGGGGGTAAAAACGCGTCCCCGGGCGACTTCGCCCCGCCCCGGAGTCCTGATCGAGTGACGAAGATCCTCACCGCCCGCTGGTTTCCCTGGCTCGCGACCGCCCTCGGGCTCGTCCTCCGCCTCGTCTACTTCCTCCAGATCCGGGCGAATCCGTACTTCGACCATCCGGTCATGGACGAGGGCTACCACGATCTCTGGGCCCGCGAGATCGCCGGCGGTGACTGGGCCGCCCAGCTCCCGTTCTTCCGGGCGCCGCTCTATCCCGTCCTCCTGGGGCTCGCGTACCGGTGGTTCGGGGCAAATCCGCCGCCGTTCGAGGCGATCCGGTTGTTCCAGCTCGTGCTGGGCGCGATCACGCCGTGGCTGATCTACCGTGTGGCCCGGCGCTTGTTGCCGGGGCGGCCGGCGGTGGCCGGCCTGGCGGCTCTGATCGTGGCGCTGGATGGTCTGCTCTGGTACTTCGAGGCGGATCTCCTGCTCGAGTCGTTGCTCGCCCCACTGGCCACGGTGCTTCTCCTCACGCTGCTCCGGGCCGGAGAGTCCGGGAGAGTTCGGGACTGGGCCATCGTGGGGCTCGTTCTCGGGGCGTTCGCGATCACCCGGCCGAACATCCTGCTCTTCGCGCCCGTCGCCGCCGTTCTCGCGCTCGGGTGGCGCGGCGCGACGTTTCGACTCCGCCCCGCCGGCCTGCCGCGGGCCGCCGCACTCACCGTCTTCACTTGCCTCCTCGTGCTGCCGGTCACGTTCGTCAACTGGCGCGTCGGTCACGATCGCGTGCTCGTCGCGTCGCAGGCGGGGCTCAACTTCTTTCTCGGCAACAACCCGGAAGCGAACGGCTGGTCCGCGACCGCGCCTTCGATCATGCGCGTGGACTGGTGGGGGGGGTACGAGGACGCGATCCGTCTCGCGGAGGAGGCGCGCGGGCGGGAACTTCGTCCTTCGGAGGTCTCGGCGTACTGGTTCGAGCGTGGGCTGGACTGGTGGCGCGCGCACCCGGCGGATGCGCTGCGGCTGACCTTCCGCAAGGCGACGTTCTTCCTCGGCGGCATCGAGTTCTCGAACAACCGCGACATCCGGCTCTTCCTGCGGGACTGGGGTCCGCTCGCGCTGCCGTCGCTCGCGCTGTTCTACGTGGTCATGCCGCTCGCGGTCGTGGGCGCGATCGGTCTGTGGCGTGATCGCGGTCCCGGTCGCGTCGCGGTGGTCTACGCGCTCGTCTACGCTGCGAGCGTGATTCCCTTCTTCGTCACGGCGCGGTATCGCCTCCCGCTGCGTCCGCTCCTGATTCTGCTGGCGCTGGAAGGCGCGCGACGTCTCGGGGCGGCACTCGTTTCGCGCCGGCCGGCCGCCTGGGGCGCACTCGCCGCGGTCGTCACGCTGGGTGTGGCGGTGAACGTCAACCCGTGGACCCGCGCGTACACGCCGTCGCCGGCGCAGTACTACCAGTCGATCGCGAACATCCACCGGGACGACGGGAACCTCCCGCTCGCGATCGAGTACCAGCGGAAGGTGCTGGCGACCGATCCGGGCTACCCGGACGGCTACCTGAATCTCGGGACGATGTACGCCACGCAGGGGGATCTCGAGTCCGCCCTCACCGCGTTCGAGCGGGAGCGCGCGCACGATCCCGGCGATGGCCGCAATCTCGCGTCCTACGCCCAGGCCCTGACGCGGGCGGGCCGCCTGGAGGAGGCGGCGCAGGCGTACGAGGATGCGGTCCGAACCGGCCTGCGCGACGTTCCGGTGCTTTACAACCGGGGCGTCGTGCTCGAACGTCTGGGGCGCACGGCCGAGGCCGAGGCCGCGTACCGCGAATGCGTCGGCGCCGACTCGACGCACGTCGAGGGCTGGAACAATCTGGGTGTCCTTCTGGCGCGCGAGGGGCGGCTCCCCGAAGCCGTCGAGTGCTGGGAGCGGACGCTCGCGATCGACCCCGGGCATCGCAACGCCCGGACGAACCTGGACCGGGCCCGCGGAATGCTCGCGGGCGAGGCCCCTTCCGAGGAGGAGTGATTCCCCGTGCGCATCGCGACCCCGATTCTCTTCACGTCGATCCTGGGGCTGGCGGTCGCCGCCCCGGCCGCCACGATTCACGTGCCGGCCGAGCACGTCTCCATCCAGGCGGGAGTGTCGGCGGCCCAGGCCGGAGACACGGTGGTGGTCGCTCCCGGTCGCTACATGGAGGCGATCCGCATGAAGCCCGGGGTCCGGCTCGTATCCGCGGCGGGTCCCGACTCCACCGTGATCAAGGGCGCCGATCTCGGAGAAGACGCGCTCAGCGACCGGGTGCTCGAGATCATGGAGGGCGATCGCTCCACGGTCGTGGAAGGATTCGCGTTCGAGCGCGGCGAGATCGCGGGTTCCGCGATCTACGTGGAGAATGCGAGCCCCACGATCCGCGGCAACGTGATCAAGGACTTCGGCTGGGGCATCAATCTCCGGAACAGCGAGAACGCGCTGATCGAACACAACGTGATCGAGGAGTGCCGCACGTTCGGCATCATGGCGTACGCGTCTTCCCCGCAGATCTGGAACAACGAGCTCTCGAACAACAAGCCGCGCGCGATCGCGATCTCCGGGAAGGAGTCGCAGCCGGTCATCGGCGGTTCCGAGCAACACACGAACCGTATCTTCGCGAACGTGCTCGCGATCGTGAACGATAGCCGCAACGATATCGACGCCACCTGGAACGACTGGGGCTGGGAAGTCACGGCGGAGATGGAGGCCTCTCCGTATCCGGCCGACATCAGCGTGATCACCGACGGCAACGACGAGGGCAAGACCCGACTCGGTCGCGGCACCGTGGATTATCGTCACTGGATCTCCGCGAGCTCGTTCACGCCGGATGAGCCCCGCCGCCCCCGCCTCTGGTGGGCCGCTCCGCTCGCCGTCATCCTGGTGTCGGGCTACCTGATGTCCGTTCGCAAGCGCGGTTGATGATTCGACTCCGGAAGCTCGGGCTCCTCGCGTCGACGTTTCTCGCGATCGGACTCGGGAGCTGCGATCGCGCGCCCGCGCCGACGGGACTCGTCCTCGTCACGATCGACACGTGCCGCGCCGATCGGATCGGCGCGTTCGGCGCGCGCACGGGGGCGACCCCGCACCTCGACGCACTCGCCGACGCAGGGACGCGCTTCCTGCAGACCCAGGCGCCGGTTCCGCTCACGGCGCCGAGCCACACCACGATCATGACCGGTCTCTATCCCGATCGACACGGGGTGCGCGACAACGGGACCGCCCGCCTGTCCGACGAGGGTCTCACGCTCGCGGAGATCCTGAAGGAGCGCGGCTGGCGCACCGCGGCGTTCGTCTCGGCCTTCCCGGTGACGCGCGAGTTCGGACTCGATCAGGGTTTCGATCACTACGACGACGCGCTCGTGGAATCGTCGGCCGGCGTGGCGGGTGCCGAGAACGCCGAAGCCGTGGCGGAGCGGATGTTCTACGACGAGCGCATCGCTTCGTCCACGACCGACGCCGCGCTGGAGTGGCTGCGCGAGGCGTCCCGCGGCTCCGAGTCGTTCTTCACGTGGATCCACTACTTCGATCCGCACGCGATGTACCGGCCGCCGGCGCGGTTCATGCGTGTGGGGATGGAGCCGTACGACGGCGAGATCGCATTCGTGGACGAGCAGATCGGCCGGATTCTCGAGGCGCTCGGCGACGCACGGTCCGGGGTGACGGTAGTCGTCACGGCCGACCACGGCGAGTCGCTCGGCGAGCACGGCGAGTCGACGCACGGTCTGTTCACGTACGAGTCCACGCTGCGCGTCCCGTGGATTCTCGCGGGGCCGGCGGTGCCGATCGGCGAGCGGGTGGAGGATCCCGTGTCGCTCGTGGACGTGATGCCGACCGCGCTCGACGCGCTGGGCCTCGCCGATGGGATCCCCGGCGATCTCGACGGCGAGTCGTGCCTGCCGCTCGCGCTCGGACGCGGCGAGGGGCCGGCGTTCGTGCACGGCGAGTGTCTGTTCCCGCGCTACCACTTCGACTGGGCGGGACTACGGACGATCCGGCGAGGGCCGTGGAAGCTGATCGAGGCGCCGCGGGCCGAACTCTACGATCTGTCGAAGGACCCGGCGGAGTCCACGAACCTCGTGGACGAGCAGCCGGAGGTCGTATCGGAGCTGCGCGCGGAGATGCGTTCCTTCGAGGCGCGCGGCGGGGCGATCGGCGCCGACGAGGTCGCGCTGGACGAGGCCGCGCGCGAGCGCCTCGAGCGGCTCGGCTACGTCGGCGCGGTCGGCGGCGACGCCCAGGACGATCTGTGGAATCTCGGCGGACGCGATCCCAAGGACATGGTGGAGTTCTTCAACCGCCTGCAGGAGCTGCCCACGATCCTCATGAGCGGACGCTACGATGAGGGCGAGCGCATGCTGCTCGATCTCCGCCAGCAGGATCCGAAGAACTCGAACGTGGTGGAGAAGCTCGCGCTGCTGGAGCGACTCCGCGAGAACTGGTCGGAGGCGGCCCGCTGGTGCGAGGAGCAGATCCGTCTCCAGCCCGCGGAGCTCAAGCCGCGCATGAACCTCGCCTGGGCGCGCCGCCAGCTCGGCGACGTCGCGGCGGCGCGGGCGATGTACGAGGAAGTGCTCGAGATCGATCCGGAGCACGCGGAGGCGTGGCGACGTCTCGGCTCGCTCGAGTCGGAGGCGGGCGACGCGGATGCGGCGGTGACCGCGCTCGAGAGCGCGGCGCGGCTATCGCCGGACGATCCGGAAACGCTCGCCGCGCTCGGCCAGGCGCGCGAGGACGCGGGGGACACGGCCGGCGCGCTCGGTGCCTACGATCGTGCGCTCGCGCTCGACGCGAACCTGCCGGCCGCGGTGAACGGCAAGGCGCTCGCTCTCTCCCACGCGGGGCGGGCCAGCGAAGCGGTCGCCGTGTTGCGGGCCGCGCTTCCCGCGCTCGCCGAGGATGCCGACCTCCGCAACAACCTCGCCTGGATTCTCGCGAACGAGAACCTGGACGCGAAGGACGCGCTCGTCCACGCCCGCAAGGCCCTCGAGCTCGCGCCCGACGATCCGGCCACGCTCGACACGTTCGGCTGGGCGGCGATCCGCGCCGGCGAGCCCGCGGAGGCGATCGCGCCGCTGCGTCGCGCGCTGGAATCCACGGGAGACGCCGAGGTTCGCGCACACCTCGGCATCGCGCTCGCCCAGTCCGGGCAGGAACGCGAGGGACGGGAGATGGTGCGGCAGGCTCTGGCGGAGCGGGAGTCGCTCGGGCGGATCCCGGAAGTCGCGCGCTGGAGGTAGCGCGCCGTCAGCGGTCGGTGCGGACCCGCACCCGCTGGTCGCGTGCCTCCGACCAGGGCACCACGCGATTGCGGCCGTTGTTCTTCGCCGCGTAGAGCGCCACCCGATCGGCGCGTTCGATCAGCTGCTTCGCGGTCGCGGCGTCGTCCGGGTACAGCGCGAAGCCCACGGAGATCGATACCCGCTGGCCGCCCAGGGCCGGGATCGTCTCGCCGAACGGCGTGTCGGCGACCACGCGCCGCAGTCGCTCCGCCGTGCGGGACGCGCGGGCCCGCGTGATCGAGGGAAGCAGGATCGCGAACTCCTCGCCGCCGTACCGCGCCGCGACGTCGATCTGGCGGATGTTCGAGCGAACGATCGCCGCCACGTGCGCGAGCGCCTGGTCGCCGATCTGGTGACCGTGCGTGTCGTTGATGCGCTTGAAGTGGTCCACGTCCGCCATGAGCAACGCCACCGACGTCCCCATCCGGTTCGCGCGTTCGATCTCGCGCTCGATCTGGTCGTCGAAGTACGCGCGGTTGTAGAGACCGGTCAGTCGATCCACGAAGATGAGCTTCTCCAGAACGTCGGCGCGGACGAGGAGTCCGGACACGACCTCCGCGCAGAGCGCGAACAGCGACAGCTCATCGTCTTCGAACGGCCCGGGCGTGGCCCGAGCGACCTCCATCGCGCCGAGCGGCCGTTCCCCGGAGGAGAGCGGCAGGATTGCGGCCGCGCCCTCCCGGCCGGCCGGCGCCCCCACGCCGAGCGCCTTGAGGTTCGGTACGTGCAGGACCTCACGCCCCTCCAGCACCGCGGACTGCACTCGTCCCTCGAGGTCGAGCAGCGCGGGCGCAGTCTTTTCGTGGATCGGCAGGAACTCGGGAGCGCCGCCTTCCTCCGGAATGACGTGAAAGCGAACCTCGGTCGCGGTCGTGCACGCGATCGCCTGGGCGCGGATCGGCGCGAGCGCGTCCGCGAGCTCCTCGGGCGAAGCGCAGGGCGCGAACGTGGAGAACAGCGTGCGGTGCGGTTCACCGGTCAGGTCGTTCCGGAATCGGGTCGCCACGCCGGGAGCGATCCTCCGCTGTTCCACCGGCAGCACGAGCCGCGGCTCGGGAACGCGGGGCGGGGCCGGCGCGGGCTCCGGCTCCGGGATCGGAGGAGGAGGAACCGACGCGGGCTCCTCCCGCGCCATCGAGTCTCGCGCGGGAGCGGGGGCGGCGGGCTCGGTCGGTTCCTCCTGGGGCACGCGCTTGCGGCCCTCGTGCACGGCGCGTGGTCCGGGCGCCTCGATCGACCAGTAGTCTCCCGTGGTGGGGTGCTGGTAGCGCCGCAGATTCCGCGGATCGCCCGGGCGGCTCGCGAGACGCACGATCGCGCCGCGGTGGGCGAGATCCTCCAGCAAGCCGGCGAGGCGCCCCGCGACCTCGAGATCGTCCGGCACCGCGAGCGATTCCTCCACGCGCCGACGTTCCTCGAGCCGGAGCAGGGGCCCGGACAGGAGTCGCCGAAGAAGGTCGCGATAGGTGAGTCGCTCTTTGCGCATGGGGCCGGCGGCGGGTGGGGGACAGGGTTGCTGGAGCTCGGATGTCGCGAGTCCGATCGTACCGGCCCGCCCGCGGCACTGGCAAGCGGCCCCGCGTCGCCGGACGCGAAAACCCGCAAAACCCGAGCGATTTCCTGCGCGCGGTGTAGTATTCGGGAGCGAGCGCCGATGGACGGCCGAGACGGGAGATTCGCGTGGCCGAGTGGAAGGTCGATTGCCGGTACTACGTCGGGGACCGTCCGTGCCGGTTCCGGCGCGAGTGCGAAGCGTGCCCGGAGTACTCCCCGCAGGGGAAGAGGGTGCTCGTGCTCAAGATCGGCGCGCTCGGCGACGTGCTCCGGACCACGCCGATCCTGCCCGCGCTCCACGCGTCGCCGGATCCGATCCACGTCACGTGGGTCGTGGGCGGCGAGGCGTTTCCTCTGCTGGACGATCACCCGCGGATCGATCGCCTGTGGGTGCCGGGCTACGAGACGTCGGCGCGCCTCGAGGGCGAGCGCTTCGACCTCGTGCTCTCGCTGGACAAGGATCCGTACCCGACCGCGCTCGCCTCGCGCGTCCGCGCGACCGAGCACCGGGGGTTCGGCCGCGACGAGCGCGGTGCGCTGATCCCGCTGCACCCCTCGGCGCGGCACGCCTGGGACCTCGGACTGTCCGATCGCCTCAAGTTCTTCGAGAACGAGCGCACCTACCAGGATCTGATCTTCGAGGTCGCGGGGCTCGAGTGGGCGCGCCAGGAGTACGATCTCCCCTCGATCGGCACGAATCGCGACTCCGGACGGCGGCTCCTGCACGAGCTCTTCGGCGGCGACGGCCCGGTCGTCGGCTTCAATACCGGCGCGGGCGGCGTGTTCGCGAACAAGGCGTGGACGGTGGAGGGCTACGCCGCGCTTGCCGCGCAGCTCGCGGGCGAGGGCGTGCGGGTCGCGCTCCTCGGCGGGCCCGCCGAAGGGGACCGGAACCGCGCGATCGCGGAGGCGAGCCGGGGTGCCGCGCGGGACACGGGAATCCACTCCCTGCCCGCATTCGCCGGCATCGTGGCCGCGTGCGACGCGGTCGTCACCGGCGATACGCTCGGGATGCACCTCGCGATCGCGGCCGGGGTGCCCGCCGTGGTGCTGTTCGGATCCACGTGCGCGCAGGAGATCGAGCTCTACGGCCGCGGCGAGAAGATCGTCACGCCGATCGACTGCCATCCGTGCTACCGGCGCTCCTGCGACATCTCGCCGAGCTGTCAGGACCTGATCCGCCCGGAAACGGTCCTCGCCGCGGTCCGACGTTCGCTCGGCGCACCTCGCGCCTGACCCGGGGCGGTCGCCGCCCGTCTTTCGGCAGCGGGCCGCGAAACGCGGTATGATCGAGGCCCCGACGACGAAATCTCGCCGACCCGCAAACGTTCCGCTCCGACATCCCGGCCGATTCCCAGGAGAGATCCCATGACCGCTCGTTCCGCCCTCGTTCTCGGCGGCTCCGCGCTGCTCGTCGCCGCGTCCCTCGCCGGCTCGCGGCTCGTCTCGAGGAACTCCGACCCGTTCGCCGGCCTTCCGTACGGCCCCCGCGACGAGGTTCCCTCCGAGGAGGAGCGGATGGAGGAAGGGCACGCCTGGGAGATGTTCGACTGGTGGTATGGCCAGCGCGCGTTCCCGCACGCCTTGATCCCGCAGGACGGCTTCGGCCGCGCCTGGACGCAGCGCGCTTCCGTGCCGCGGGACCCGGATCTCGCCGGCCGCGCGACGTCCTGGACGTCGATGGGGCCGAACAACGTCGGCGGGCGGATGCTCGCGATCGCGCTCGATCCCGGGCAGCCGGGCCACGTGTGGGCCGGCTCCGCGAGCGGCGGCCTGTGGTTCTCGAGCGTCGGCGGCGAAGGACCGAACGCCTGGACCCGGGTGGAGACCGGCCACCCCGCGCTTTCCGTCAGCTCGATCGTGATCGATCCGACGGACACGAGCCGGATCTGGATCGGCACCGGAGAGATCAGCCGCTACGAACGCCCGCTCGTGGGAACGCCGGGGGCGCGCGCGAGCTACGGCATGGGCGTGCTCCGCACCACGGACGGCGGCTCGACCTGGAGCACGACCGGCCTGAACTGGACGTTCGATCAGTACCGCGCCGTGATCGCGATGAAGGGGAGCGAGTCCGATCCGAACCTGCTGTACGCGGCCACGAGCGAGGGGCTCTACAAGACGACCGACGCCGGTGTCACGTGGGTGAACGTGCACCCGCTGCTGATGGCGATGGACGTCGTGATCGACCCCACGAACGACAGCGTGGTCTACGTGTCGCATGGCCAGCTCGGGGTCCCCTCGGCGCCGGACGCCGGCATCTACAAGTCGACGAACGGCGGCACCACGTGGTCTCAGGTCAGCAACGAGAACTGGGCCGGCGGACAGGCCTGGTACGACAACGCGATGGCGGTCTCGCTCGCGAACAACGACATCCTGGTGGCGGCCGGACTCGACTGCTACCGCACCACGAACGGCGGCGCGAACCTCTCGCAGGTCACGTTCTGGTGGGCGGGCT
>JAGQIB010000107.1 GCA_020431545.1 Gemmatimonadota bacterium | reverse complement strand
CCGAGCTGCGACGGCCAGGTGCTCGTGTTCCACGACCTGCTCGGCATCGAGAACCAGCTCAAGCCGAAGTTCGTGAAGCGCTACGCCGAGCTCTCGGACGCGATGATCGAGGCGATCTCGCAGTACCGCCGCGAGGTGAAGGACGGGACGTTCCCCGATCTGGAGCACAGCTACGGACCGGGCGAGGAGGGCAGCCGCCGTGCGGGTGGCGACGACGATTGACGAGGCGCGCGCGGTCGTCCGGGCCGCGCGGATGCAGGGTCGCGTCGTCGCGTTCGTCCCCACGATGGGCGCGCTGCACGAAGGCCACCTCTCGCTGATGCGACTCGCCCGGAAGAAGGCCGGGTCGCGCGCGTTCGTGGTCGTCTCGATCTTCGTGAATCCCACCCAGTTCGGCCCGACCGAGGATCTCGACGCCTACCCGCGGGATCTCGCGGCCGACTCGGCCGCGGCGGAGTCGGCCGGCGCCGAGCTGATCTTCGCGCCCACGGTGCGGGAGATGTACCCGGAGGGCTTCGCCACGAAGGTCCGGGTCGAGCATCTCACCGAGCCGCTGTGCGGCCGCACCCGGCCCGGCCACTTCGACGGGGTCGCGCTCGTGGTCACGAAGCTGCTGAACATCGTGGCGCCGGATCTGTCCGTGTTCGGAAGGAAGGACGCCCAGCAGGCGGTGGTGATCCGTCGCCTGGCGCGGGACCTGAACCTGCCGGGAGAGATCGTGCTCGGCGAGACCATCCGCGAGCCGGACGGGCTCGCGAAGAGCTCGCGAAACGCGTATCTTTCGCCCCCGGAGCGGGCGGCCGCGGTCGCGATCTCGCGCGGGCTGTTCGCGGCCGAGCGCGCCTGGAACGCAGGCGAGCGGGACGCGGATCGGCTGACGGGGCTCGTTCTCTCGGAGATCGAGCGCGAGCCGCTGCTTGCGCCCGAGTACGTGGACCTCGTAAACCAGGAGACGCTGGAGCCCTGGTCCGCGGTCGGCGCGGGGAGCGACCCCGCCACCGACGACGCGTTGCTGGCGGCGGCGGTGCGCGTGGGCAAGGCGCGGCTCATCGACAACGTGTGGCTGCACGGGAAGAGGGGAGGCGACGTTTGAGCGTCGTGGCGGTGATCCTCGCGGCGGGCGAGGGCAAGCGGATGAAATCGGACCTGCCGAAGGTCCTGCACGAGGCGGCCGGCGAGCCGCTGCTGGCGCACGTGGGCAACGCAGCGCGCGAATCCGGCGCCGATCGGATCATCGCCGTGATCGGGAACGGCGCCCCGCGCGTGCGCGAGCGCTTCGCGGAGTCCGGCTGGGACTTCGTGGAGCAGACGGAACGTCTCGGCACCGCCGACGCCGTGAAGCGCGCGATCCCGCTCCTGAAGGGCCTCGAGGGCGACGCGCTCGTCCTCGCGGGCGACGTCCCGCTGCTGCGCGGCCGGACACTCTCGATCCTGCGCGAGCGCCACCACGAGGCGAACGCCGCCGCCACCGTGCTCACCGCGCGCCTGCCGGACCCGACCGGCTACGGCCGCATCGTGCGCGGCGCCGAGGGCGAGTTCCTCGGCATCGTGGAGCACAAGGACGCCACCGAGTCGCAGCGCGCGGTGGACGAGGTCAACTCCAGCATCTACTGCTTCTCGATCACCGACCTCGTGGCCGTGATCGACCGCATCGGCAACGACAACGCGCAGGGCGAGTACTACCTCACGGATGCGATCGGCCTGCTGCGCGCGGCCGGCCGCAACGTGCTCGCCGTGAACGCGGCCGAGCCGGAGGAGATCCTCGGCGTGAACGATCGCGAGCAGCTCGCCGAGGTCGAGCGTCTGCTGCTCGCGCGCGGGAACGGATCGTGACCGACTCGCCGCGCCCCGGGCCACCCGATCGGCCGGACTCCGATCTCCACGACGTGGAGGAGCCGGCACTCGGACGCCTCTGGGCGACGTGGCGGATGTCGTACATTTCCTCGCTCAAGGACGGCACCGCCGCCGGCGACGTGTTCTCGGAGCTGCCGAAGCGAACGGACGGTCCCGAGAACCTGATCGTGCACCGCGGCCAGCACTGCTACGTGGTGCTGAACCTGTTCCCGTACAACACGGGGCACGCGCTGATCGTGCCGTTCCGCGAGGTCGGCGATCTCGCGGAGCTGACCGATGCGGAGATGCTGGAGCTCATGCGGCTCGCAAGCGTGGTGGTCAAGGCGCTCCGTCGCTGCATGAACGCGCAGGGCTTCAATCTCGGAATCAACCTCGGACACGCGGCGGGCGCGGGCATCCCGAAACACCTGCACCTGCATGTGGTGCCGCGCTGGGCCGGGGATACGAACTTCATGGCGGTGACGGGGCGCACGAAGGTGCTGCCCGAGTCGCTGCCGGACACGTACGACAAGATGCGGCGGGCGATCCGGGCGGAGCTCGGGCTGGACTAGCCGCGGGATGCCGGCCGGGGCCGGCGACGGAAGCGGGGTGGGGCGGATGCGACTCGGGCGCTACATGACCTGGCGCGGTTTCGTCGCCGGGGCGATCGTGGTGGTGGCCGGCCTCCTGCTGCGCGGGCCGATCCGGGCGAAGCCGGCGTCGATCGAGGGCGGCAAGCCGTTCCGCGTCGAGGTGCTGAACGGGTCGGGCGTGCGGCGGGCGGGGCAGGGGCTCGCGGAGGCGCTGCGGGCGCGCGGCTTCGACGTGGTCGACATCCGCAACGCCGACCGTATGGACTACGCGGAGACGCTCGTGCTCGATCGCGTGGGCGAGCCGAAGTACGCGGACGCCGTCGCGCGGGAGCTCGGCGTGCAGAGTTCGTATCGCCAGCGGAACGAGGACCTTCTGCTGGAAGTCACCGTGATCCTGGGTCGCGATCTCGCGTCCCACTACGGGGAGGGATCGTGAAGGGTCGCCCGAAGAGTCCGTGGTTCCTGGCACTCCTGATCGTGGTCGGCATGATCATCGGCTCGGCGGTCGGCGAGGCGATCGGCCTCGTGCTGCCGGCCGGCGTGGTGAAGGAGTTCTTCCTGCGCTCCGTGGAGGCGGGGATCGGCCCGGCGACGTTGAATCTCGTGGCGTTCACGGTCACCCTCGGGTTCTCGCTGAAGGTGAACCTGATGGCGGTGCTCGGCGTGGTCCTCGCGACGTACATCTTCCGCTGGTACTAGACAGACCGGCACTCGAAAGGCCGGCACTCGAGAGAATCGAACCGGCGGCAACGATCCGGCGGCAACGAACCGGCGGCAACGATCCGGCCGGCAACAAGGAGTTCCCGTGGGCGGCATCGGTGGTCCCGAGCTTTTCCTGATCCTCGTGGTGGTCCTGCTCATCTTCGGACCCAAGAAGATCCCGGAGGTCGCGCGCGGCCTCGGCAAGGGCCTGCGCGAGTTCCGCAAGTTCTCCACCGAGTTCCAGCGCGAGATGAACCTCTCGGACGCGCTGGAGGAGGACAAGGAGAAGAAGCTCGGCCCGCCGCGGGCGATGAGGAGCGAGATCCCTCCCGCCGAAAGCGATCCCGCCTCGACGGGAGGGGAGGGACAATCGAGTGGCACGGTCTCCCGTCGAGACGACGATCCTCCCGCGGGCTCCTAACCCTCATCGGCATCGCCGGACCCGTTCCAAGGGATTGGCGACGAAGCGGGCCCGGCACAACCACCGACACGCTAGTGGCAGAAGTCGGTCAAGCAGACAGTGTTCGGTTCGGTAACGCAGCCCGCCCCTGGGCAACTCCCACCGGGGCCGAGCGACGGTCCGGCGCACCCGTCGCCCCAGCAAGTCCCTTGAATCGTGATGCAGCTGCCCGGGTTCGGGGTGTTGAGGCCAGAGATGTAATCCGTTGGGTGACCACCCTGGATCTCTGCACTCGACTCGCGGGTCAGCTGGCGAAGGGTCTGGCGGTTCAGCTTCAAGCCTGAACTCTGATGTCTCATGGTCGAAACTCGTAGATTGTGTTCCCGTGCGCGCCCGTGCCGCGCCGATCACCGTGAACTGTTCTCGTCCTCCGGATCTGTTGGCGCGGGCGAGACTTCGTCGATCGGAGGCGCCCTGGCACAGGAACTCCCGCCTCGTCGAGACGAGGAGTCCCGGCCCGCGAGTCCGAAAAGCAAGGCGTGTGCCACGACGCGCAGACTTCGTTTGGCCCGAGGAGCGACTTCAGAGGGGGCTGGCGTCGCCCTGGCTCGAACGAGAATCGAAGCAGTTCTGATATGAACACCGGGCGTTCGGGAGCGGGCCCATGGGATCTACCTGCGAACGCGGATCCTCGCGCCGCCTACACCTCCGCCGAGTACTGGACAGCTCCGGATCGGGCTTGCGCTTCACGCTCTCGCCCGGGCGTATGTCCACGACGTCCGCGTCCTGGATCGGCTTCTTGAGCCACACCTCCACGTAGGCCGACGCTTCTCCACGAACAGCGCCTCGCGGAGGCGATCCTGCTGCTCCACGAAGGCCGTTTCGTCGGCCGGGATCTGCTGCACGACCTGCATCACGAAGGAAAAGAGGCTCGGCCCGCCGCGCGCGATGCGGAGCGAGGTGTCCGCGGAGAAGACGGCGAGCGGTGAGACGGCCGGCGAGGCCGCGGCGAGTTTGGGCAGTGGTGGCGGGGACGCGATCCCGCGCCGCACCGACGACGGATCGGGGACG
>JAGQIB010000106.1 GCA_020431545.1 Gemmatimonadota bacterium | reverse complement strand
GCGTGCCGTCGACCGTCACGTCGAACACACCGCCGCTGCTGGAGATGAGCTCGGCGTCGACCCCGAACTCCTTCTTCAAGGTGGCCGCCAGACCGGCGGCGATCGGGTCGTAGTTTCAGACCTTGCAGAACTTGATGGAGACGTGCATGGATTCCCTCCCACGGGTTCGGCCACGGGTTCGGCCACGGATTCGGTCCCCGGCGGGCGTTCCCCGGTGGGGCCCGACTCGACGGCTCCGATCCGGAGACGAACCGGGTCGGCGGCGCCGCCGCTGACGTGCCAATGTTCCGATGCTGGACTCCCCGTCAAGGATTCCCGTGCGCGAGATCCCGACCTTCGGACTGATGCACTGGGCGAAGCACCGCTCCGAGGCGGCGAAGTACTCCCTGGGCGCCAGCGGGGTGTCCTCGCCCGGCCCCGAGGAATTCACGCCGAAGGAGCCGGCCGCGCCGTTCACGTCGGCCGGAGACGAGTACGGCGCCCCCGCTCTCCGCCGAGCCCTCGCGGGCGTCCACGGAGTCGCCGAGGACCACGTGCTGCTCTCCGTGGGGACGAGCCTCGCGAACTTCAACGCGATCCTCGCGCTGGCCGGCCCCGGCGAGCGGGTTCTCGTGGAGGCGCCGACGTATCCCTCGCTCGCGGACATCCCGCGCGTGCTCGGCCTGACGACCGACCGGCTCGCGCGCCGTCCCGAGGAAGGCTGGGCGCCCCGCCTCGAGGACGTCGAGTCGGCGGCCAGGGCGCCGGGGCCGCCGCTCGGGCTCGTGGTGCTGACCCGCCTCCACAATCCGTCGGGACGGAATCTCCCGACCGGGTTCCTGGAGAAACTCGCGTCGCTCGCGGATCGGCACGACTTCCGCGTGATGGTGGACGAGGTCTATCTCGACTTCCTGCCGGACGCGACACCCGCGCACCGCGTCTCGCCCCGGTTCGTTTCCACGGGAAGTCTCACGAAGGCCTGGGGATTCGGCGGCCTCCGGATCGGCTGGATCGTCGGGGATCCTTCGCTGCTGTCCCGCGCGCGGGAGGCTTCCTACTATCTCGCGGTGAACGACGCGGCCTGGTCCCAGGACGTCGCGGCGCAGGCGCTCGCCGCGCGCGAGCGGCTGCTCGGGCGCTCGCGTCGCATCGCCGCGGACGGTCTCGCGATCTTCCGCGAGTGGATCGATCGCCGCGACGATCTCGAATGGTCCCCGCCCGACGGCGGGCTCGTGGCGTTCGTGCGCGCGAAGCGGATCGCGGACACCGCCTCGTTCGCGCAGCGCCTGCAGCGCGAGCGGGACGTCGCGATCGCGGAAGGCGAGCTCTTCGGAATGCCCGGCTGGTTCCGCGTGTGCTGGGGGGCACCCGAGGACTCGGTGCGGGAAGCGCTCCGGCGGCTGGGCGAGGCGCTCGACGAGGCCTGAGAGGCGCGGGAACCGACTCCGGCGACTACTCCCCGCGGAACTGCGGCGCGCGCCGCTCGAGAAACGCGCGCACGCCTTCCTCGAAGTCCTTCGACTCGCCGAGGGATCCGATCACCCGACGTTGCTCGTCCAGGTACTCACCGAGCGGCTGATCCCAGCCCTCCGCGAGCCGACGCTTCGCCTCGCGGTACGCGCGAGTCGGTCCCTGCGCGAGCTCCTTCGCGATGCCGAGCGCGACCTCGCGAAACGTCGAGCTCGGCAGGATCTCGGTGACGATTCCCCAGTGCTCCGCCGTCTTCGCGTCCAGCGGCCGGCGCCGCAGGTACAGATGCAGCGCGCGCTTCCGCCCCACCACGCGCGGCAGCAGGTACCAGCCGCCGCCGTCCGGGATCTGGGCGACCTGCCCGTGCGCCATCGAGAACGTGGCCTTGTCCGACGCGAGCACGAGGTCGCACGAGAGCGCGAGCCCGAACCCGAACCCGGCCGCCACTCCGTTCACGGCCGCGATCGTGGGAACCGGCGCGCCGAGCAGCGACCGCGTGATCCCGTGCAGGCGCTCGGTGAGCGACAGGAAGAACTCCTTGGGGTCTTCGTCCAGCGCCTGCGACATCGCACGGATGTCGCCGCCGGAACAGAACGCCCGCCCGGTCCCGGTGAGGAGGATCGCGCGCACGGACCCATCCGTGGGGATCGCCTTCAGCGTCTCGTCCAGGGCGCGGGCGAGCTCCGGGCTCACCGCATTCATGGTTTCGGGCCGGGTCAGCGTGAGGACGCCGACCTGCTCGAGGATCTCGGCGCGGAGGCCGTCGCGCTCGGTGGCAAAGGGGCTCATGGGCACTCACTCCGGGTGGAGAAGCCTTGCGAGGGGGAACACTAGCGGCCCGGCCGGGCCCTGGGTAGCCGGAACCGGTCCCGGGACGCAACTTCCGCGGCGCCGAGAGCGTATTCTGGAGCAGTCGGCGTCGGCGTCGCCGCAGAAAGGGAACCCCTGATGTTCGAGATCCTCCTCCTTCTGGCGCTTCTCGTCGGTGGGCTGGTGCTTCTGGGCGCCGCCCTGAAGTTCGTGTTCGTGATCGTGGGCGGTCTGATCCACGCCGTGGCGTGGATCCTGGGCGGGTTGTTCAAGCTCGTGCTGCTGCCGTTCCAGCTGATCGGAGGTCTGATTCTCGGGATCGTCCTGCTGCCGCTGCTGCTGCTCGCGATCCCGGTGCTCGTGGCGGTCGGCGTGCCGCTCGCGGTCGTGGCGATCGCGGCGCTCTGCTTGTTCGCCGTGGGGATCCTGGTGTCCCTCGTGGCCGGACTGTTCGGGCTGGCCTAGGCGCCGGCGCTCAACGCTCGAGTCGCGCGGACGAGAGCTCACGCGTCTCGCCGAACACGGAGATCCACAGGAGCTGCAGCGCGCCGTCCCCGGCCACCGCGCCCGTCAGCGAGCGGGCGCGGACATCCGTCGTGGACGCGGTGTAGTCGTTCCCGAATCGCAGGATCGCCACGGGACGCCATTGCCATGCGGAGTCCGCCCCGGCGCCGGCGGCGCCGAGGATCTCCAGCGCGCCTCGGCCCGTGGCCGCCCCGCCGCGCGCCGCCCAGACGTCATCTCCGAACCGTTCCATCCAGATCGACTCGTGCGCATCGAGCCCGGGCTGTTTGCGAACGGCGCGCGGCGCACTGCTGTCGACGAGGTCCCATTCCAGCGGGACGGGAATGTCCACGATACGGCCCCCGACGGACGTGCGCTCGCGCGCCGCGCCGCCCGCGCGCGACCACCAGGACACGATCGCGCGCCCGGCCGGCAGCGCCGCCACCTCGGGGTCCTCGCCGGTGCCGAGACCCCGGGGCTCCTCGAACGTCGCGCCGGAGTCGCGGGACACGCGCGACATGATCGTGGCGCCGGACGGCACCCGCCCCTGCTCCCAGGCCACCGCGACCGTGGATCCGGCGGCCGAGAGACGGACGTCACGACTCAGGATCTTGCCCGGCGTGCCCGGAGACAGCGACTGCTCCGGTCCCGCCCAGGTCCCGCCCGCGTCCGTGGTGCGACGCACGTAGACGTCGGCGAGACCGTCGCGCTCGTCCCACCAGCTCACGACCGTGGC
This sequence comes from Gemmatimonadota bacterium, assembly GCA_020431545.1. Classification (GTDB taxonomy): domain Bacteria; phylum ARS69; class ARS69; order ARS69; family ARS69; genus JAGQIB01. The sequence goes on along the minus strand of JAGQIB010000106.1, from coordinate 4,645 downwards.
GTCCGCCGCGCACGCGAGCAACGGGTGGTACGAGACGTGCGCTCCCGCTTCGTCCGAGTCGACGCGACGGGAAGCCGAGAACGTGACGCCCGCGTCCGTCGATCGCGCGTAGCGGAGGTCGCGCGATCCGTCGCGCTGATCCTCCCAGACCACGTGCACCACGCCCAAGGCGTCGATCGCGAGTGCCGGCATCGACGCGGTCCATTCGCCGCCCGCGTCCGGCAGGCGGCGGGCGCGCTCGAACGTGCGTCCGTCGTCGGTGGAGCGAGTGAACCAGATCGCGTCGTGGCCGGAGCGCGCGTCCTGCCACACGACGCAGAGGAGCCCGGCGGCCCCCGCCGCGATCCGCGGCTCGATCGCCCGCGACGTGCCGAAACCGTCGCCGTCCAGCAGGACCGGATCCGACCACTCGCTCTCGGGGCCGGACTCCCTCCGCACGACGCAGACGTCCGCCTCGCCGCCCGGCGCGCGGAACTCGAACGCGGCCGCGACCGCGCCCTCGGACGTCCGCGTCGCCACGGGAACGGCCTCGTCGCCGAGCAGGACGCCGGCGGGGCGCTCGTACTCCGTGTCGGGGCCGCACCAGGGCCCGGTGCACTGCGCCAGGAGGATTCCGCTCGCGAGAAGAGGGTGCATCCGGGAAGTGTAACCCGGGAACCGGCGGTCGGGCCGCGGGTTTTGGGAGACGTCGGGCCGGGGCGCATCCCCGGTCCCAGAAAGAGAACCCTGGGAGGCCCTAGGAGGTAGGGGAAATGAACAAGCTCGTCGCGCTCTCGGCGGCGTTCCTGATCGCGATGCCCGCGCTCGCGCACGCGGCCGAGCCCGGCTATCTCGGAGTGCGGCTGCAGTCGATCGAGGGCGGTCTCGCGGAGGCGCTGGATCGGGAGGACGGAGAAGGCGTTCTCGTGTCGCAAGTGGAAGACGATTCGCCGGCGGCCGCGGCCGGTCTCGAGAAAGGCGACATCGTCACGAAGTTCGACGGCAAGGAAGTGGAAGGCCCCGGCGACCTGAGCCGTGCCGTGCGCAAGATGGACGCGGGCGCGAAGGTGAAGGTCGAGTACATCCGAGACGGCAAGACCCGGACGTCCGAGGTCACGCTGGGCGAGATGCCGGACCGCGAGCACCGCATGTCGGGTGATCGCGAGAACCGTCGCGGCTTCCCGCACCGCTTGAACGTCAAGGATCTCAAGATGAGCCGTGATCGCGGCTATCTCGGCGTGATGACGCAGCCGCTCTCCGAAGATCTCGCGAAGTACTTCGGCGCGAAGGACGGTGGGGCACTCGTCTCCGAGGTGATGGAAGACAGCCCGGCTGCAAAGCTCGGCCTGAAGGCCGGCGACGTGATCACGAAGGTCGACGGCAAGAACGTGGAGGATCCGTCCGAGCTTCGCGAGGTCGTCGGCGACTTCGAGGAGCCGACCGACGTCGAGATCGTATGGGTCCGCGACAAGAAGGAGCAACACGGGAAGGCGTCGCTGGAGGTGAAGGAAGGCACGGAGCTCGGCCTGCCCGATATGCCTTTCCTCCACGACGGCCCGATGCGCTGGTTCGGCGACGACGACGACGGCCGACGCGTGATGATCGAGCGGCGCATCGAGGGAGACGAGGATCTCCGCAACGAGATCGACCAGCTTCGCGACGAGATCGATGAGCTGCGCCAGGAGTTGAAGAACTCCAAGTAGAGTGGAGCACGTGGGTGTGGACCACGAGGAGCCCCCGGCGCCGTCACGGGCCGGGGGCTTTCTGTTCCGATGGCGTTACCCGGCGTTCGGATCCGCCTGCATCATCCCGAACACGTTTCCCTCGGGATCCCGGAAGTAGGCGAGCCAGCCGACACCCGGGACTGGCGCCTTGGGCATCACGATCGATCCCCCGTGCGATTCCACGCCGGCGATCGCGCGATCCAGCGAGTCGACCGCGATCGTGTTCGCGAGCGCGTGCTCCGGCGACTGCCGGCGCGCCATGCCGCCGTCGATGCCGGGCATCGCGGAATCCCCGGTGGAGATCAACCAGTAGTCGTGCGGTCCTTCCCATCGCTGGAACCTCCACCCGAACACGTCGGAGTAGAAGCGCTCCGCGCGCGGGGGATCGTCCACGGGAATCTCGAAGTGCGTCACTCGGGACACGGTTTGCTCCTCTCTCACCGCGGCGATCAGGCCCCGCGAGGCTGCGCGCGTCGCCCGTAGCGGACCGTCGCGTAGCCCACGAGCATCCCCGTGATCGCGCCCGGCAGGATGATCTTCCAGTAGTAGGTGGCGTTGTCGTAGTAGTTCGCGTTCATGATCGCGATCGGAATCGTGAACGCGAGCGCCACGATCGTTCCGACGACGAGTCCACGAAGCAGCGATCCGGTCTTGCGGACGGCGAAGCCGGTGACGAGTCCCACCAGCAGTCCCTTCGTGCAGGATCCGAACACGATGCCCAGCACCTCCGGCCGGAGCTCCGGCGCGGTGAACCAGGCGGTGGATCCGTCGAGTGCGCCGAGCACGAGCCCGAGCAGCACTCCCAGCAGCGGTCGGTTCATCGGGTTCCCCTTTCGGAATGCGTCACGACGGATTCGCCGTCATCTGTCCCTACGCCGAACGGGGAGCGATTCTTGGATCCCGGCCGAAAAAAGAGTGCCGAGTCGGCGACGACGCCTACCGGTCTCCCCAGAGGAACAACAGGCTACGCATCACCACGTAGGCGAGCAGCAGGAGAATCGCGACCCGGTGCCGCTCCACGAGTCGCCCGAGCTTCTCCAGCGCCCCCTCGCGGTACGCGGAGACGGCGGTGCCGGACAGGAAGCGGTCGATGTCGGCGGCGAGCTCCGAGGCGGTGCCGTACCGGTCCTCGGGGCGGCTCGCCTCCGCGCGGGCGACGATCGCGGCGAGTCGGCGCGGGGGCTCCGATCCGACCAGCGCGTGGAGAATGCGTCCCAGGCCGAAGACGTCGGCGCGCGGGTCGACCGTGTGGGCCCGGCCCGCGGCCTGTTCGGGCGCCATCCAGCCGGGCGTGCCCAGGACCGTTCCGGGAGAGGTCGAGTCGGTCGCCGCGCCGCCGTCGGTCGCCGCGCCGCCGGAGGCATCGGCCGCCCCCGCCGAGGGGGGCGCGGCCGGCTCGCCTTCTTCGGGTTCCCCGAGCACCTTCGCCACGCCCCAGTCCATCACCAGGACCTCACCGAACGGTCCCACCATCACGTTCGCGGGCTTGAGGTCGCGATGGATCACCCCCTGCACGTGAGCGAACTCCACCGTCTCGCACAGACGCAGGAACAGCCGCAACCGCGCCGGCAATGCCGATACGCTTTCGACCGCCCGGTCGAGAGCCACCCCCCGCACGAGCTTCATCGCGTACCAGAGACGACCGTCCGCCAGCTGTCCGATGTCGTGAATCGGCACGATGCCGGGATGCTCGAGGCGCGCGAGGATGTGTGCCTCCCGCTGGAGCCGGCCCCGCTCCCGATCGGACGCGGCGGGCAGCGTCATCACCTTGACGGCCACGTCGCGCGCGAGCTCGCGATCGGTCGCGCGCCAGACCGTGCCCATGCCGCCGCGGCCGAGACGTTCGTGGATCTCGTAGCGATCGCCGGGCAGTTCGGGGCGCTCCGTCACGTCGCGCAGGTGGGCGAGCGCCTCGTCGGAGAGCCGGTTCACGGTTCGTCGGTCCCGAACAGCTCGCGCGCCTCGGCGCGGTACTCCGCTTCGTCCGACGTGCACTCGCGGAGTCGCTCCAGCACGAGCGCGCGCAGGCGGGCGCGGGCGGCGTAGAGCTCGTTCCCGACCTTCGCGATGTCGAGCGACTCCTCCGTGGCGAGTCGCGCGTAGGTCGGCCGATCGGCTTCGTCGGCGAGGTCGTAGCGCTCGAAGAGCCGCAGGCGCGTCTCGCGTCCGGCCGCCCGCAGCTCGTCGCGCAGCGCGCGCACGGATCCGGTGAAGAGGCCACGGATCCACTCGCGCCGGAAGAACGTATCCGGGTCCTCGGTCGACGGGGCGATCGCTCCCGCGAGCTCGTCCTCGATTCCCTCCGCCTCGAGCGGCACGTGCACCGCACCCCCGCCGCGTTTCCGCCGCCCCGCCGCCCGCCGCTCGTCGGCGACGAACGAGTCGAGACACGTGCGGACCCACGTGCGAAACCGGGCGCGCGACGGATCCCAGCGCGCGGCCAGATCGCGCTCGATCAACGCCACGAAGAAGCCCTGCGCGAGGTCCCGCGCTTCCTCCTCCGGCTCGCGCCAGTGCAGGCGGAGGTACGTGTACACGGGACGCCAGTAGGCCGCAGCCAGGCGTTCCAGTGCTCGCCGCCGGATCTCGGGATCGGTCGCACGCACGGCCTCGAGCACGGAGTGCCGGGTCCGGGGAAACCGATCGGGAGAGTCCGCCGCGACCACGCTACGGCTTCGTCACGCGTGCCTTGACCTCGTGGAACCGCGGCGAATCCTTGCGCAACGCCTTGGGCGGCAGGGTCGCGATGATCTCGCGCACGGCGGACGCGCGCGCTCCCGGATCGGGGTGCGTGGAGAAGAACTGCTCCAGTTTCCCGGAGGAGGTGCCGCCGCGCATCTCCACGAGCTTGTCGAAGAACGTCGCGAGACCGTTCGGATCGAGCCCCACCGTGTAGAGCTCCGCCACCCCGTACGTGTCGGCCTCGGACTCCATGTCACGGC
>JAGQIB010000105.1 GCA_020431545.1 Gemmatimonadota bacterium | reverse complement strand
AACTTCTACATCAACGACAAGCCGACGGGCGCGGTCGTGGGGCAGCAGCCGTTCGGCGGCAGCCGCGCCTCGGGCACGAACGACAAGGCGGGCAGCGCGCAGAACCTGCAGCGCTGGGTGACGCCGCGCACGATCAAGGAGACGTTCGTGCCGCCGCGTCACTTCGCGTATCCGTTCCTCGTGTCGGATCCGGAGTAGCGGGGAGCGGTGCGCGGCGCGGGCGAGCAGGACGCCGAGCTCACCGCCTGGCTGGAGCGGCTCGCGGGTCTGCGGACCCGGGCGGAGCGACTCTTCGCCGGGATGGCGGCCGACGTCTGGAACCGGGCGCCCGCGGACGGCGGCTGGTCCGCGGCGGAGTGCGCGGCCCACGTCGTGGAGGCGAACGAGAAGTACCTGGAGCCGCTCCGGGCGGAGATCGCCCGAGGGCGCGCGGCCGGCGTGACGGGCGCCCCTCCGTTCCGGTACCGTTGGTTCGGCCGGTGGTTCGTCGCGCAGATCGAGCCTCCGGTCCGGCGGAAGCTCCCGGCGCCGGAGGCGTTTCGGCCGGCCCGCCGGACGTATGATCCGTCGATCGGGCGCGAGGTCGTGCGAACGCTCGACGAGGCGGCGAACGTGATTCGCAGCAGTGCCGGGCTGGACCGGCGGCGGCTGCGCATCACGTCGCCGGCGGCCCGTTTTCTCCGGTTCGATCTCGGGATGGGCATGCTGTTGCTGATCGCGCACACGGATCGCCATCTCGGCCAGATCGAGAATCTGACCTTCGACACCCAGCCCTCGCGACCCAGGAGGGGAAGTTGACGCAGTCGACCGACGTGTTCAAGACGATGTCCGCGGAGGAGGCACAGGCCTTCTTCGGCGAGATGCGGGACGAGCTGCGTCCCGTGTACAAGCAGGCGGAGCGGGTGGCGGCCGCCACGTTGCGACTCCGCCCGGTATTCCTCGGCAAGCAGCCGTTCCCGAAACGTTGCGACATGATCCGCAAGGCGCTCGCGCTCCGACCGAACGCCGATGCGTCGGCGGAGCTCCTCGCGACGTTCTTCCTGGAGCGCTACTCCAAGGACGTGGCCGAGCTGCTGGACCTGTTCGGCATCGAGCACGAGGACGGCGTGTTGAAGGACCAGGCGCCGAAGGCGCCGACGAAGGCCAAGATGAAGAAGGCGGTGCAGGAGTTCCCGACCGGCGACCACGCGCTCATGCGCGGGATCCTGCTGAAGGCGTTCGCGGCGCAGTCCGCCATCGACTGGACGGACCTCGACGCGATGCTGTTCGACGTGGAGGTGGCGAAATGAGTGTTTCCGTGGGAGCGGTCCAGTCCGTGCTGGAGGAGCTCGGCCTCACCGGAGTGGCGTCGGGAGCGGCTCACGGCGAGTGGCTTCCGACGGGAGGGGCGGAGATCGCGTCCGTCACGCCGGTCGACGGCTCGGAGCTCGGGCGTGTCCGCCTGGCGACGGTCGAGGACTACGAGCGCGTGATCGCGCGCATGGGAGCGTCGTTCGAGCAGTGGCGCATGCTGCCGGCGCCGCGTCGCGGCGAGATCGTGCGCCAGCTCGGCGAGGAGTTCCGCCGCCACAAGGCGGCGCTCGGCGCCCTCATTTCCTGGGAGATGGGCAAGATCCGTTCCGAAGGGGAGGGCGAGGTCCAGGAAGTCATCGACATCGCGGACTTCGCGGTCGGTCTGTCCCGGCAGCTCTACGGTCTCACCATGCACAGCGAGCGCCCGGGCCACCGCATGTACGAGCAGT
>JAGQIB010000006.1 GCA_020431545.1 Gemmatimonadota bacterium | reverse complement strand
TGGGACTCCGCGATCGTGACGTCGTAGGTGCCGTCTTCCACGCGAGCGAGGATCTCCTCCGTTTCCACGTCCTCGGGGACGAGCCCGATGCGCAGGTAGGGCACCTCGTCCTTCAGCCGTTCCGCCGCGGCGAGGAACGGGCTGCTCGCGCGCACCCACACCTCGCGGCCGGCGAGGTCGGCGGGCGTGCGCACTCCGTCCGCGTCGGCGGCGCGAACCACCACGAACTCCTGTACGGTGAGGTACGGTCGCGTGAACGCGACCTTTGCGGCGCGCTCCTCGGTGACCACGTGCGACGCCGCGATCACGTCGCCGCGGCCCTCGAGCAGCCACTGCTCGAGCTCGGAGCGGTTCGGCGGGATCACGATCTCGAGCCGGAGATCGTGCTCGTCGGCGAAGCGCTGCATCAGCTCGTACTCGAATCCCATCTGGGCGCCGCGGTGCAGGAAGTAGGTGGCGGCGTTGTTGCGCGTGATCATGCGCAGGCGGCCGCGTGATTCCAGGCTCGGCAGGTCGTCGCGGTAGGCCTCCTCCCGGGGGGCGGTCAGGGCGCGACGCACCAGATACTGGTCGGCGCGGCTCTTCAGGTCCGTGGAGTCCGGGTGCAGGGCGAGGGCGATGGGACGGTCCTCGGCGAGCGTGAGAGCGGGAGAGAGGGTGGGGAAGTGGCCCTCCACGGCATGCCAGATGTGCGAGTCCACGACCGTGGCCCGGGCGTCGCCGGCGGCGACGAGATCCAGGATGTCCTCGATCGCGAGATTCTCGGGCGCCCACTCCGCCACGAGCCCCGGCACGTGCGTCGCGACCTCGAGGATCGTCTCCGCGTAGCTGCTGGAGCGTCGCACGGTGACCGTGACTCCCACCAGGTCCTCCCGGACCTCGGGACGGTACTCGTCGTCGCGGCGCATGATCAGCAGCTCGGACGTGTGCAGGTACGGCAGCGAGAACGCGACCCTTTCGCGTCGCGCCGCCGTCGCCGTGAGGTTCGCCGCCACGAGGTCCGCATCTCCGGCGAGCAAACGATCGATCATCGTGGAGAAGTCGTCCGCGAACACGAGCTCGAGCGGTCGACCGAGCGCCTCGGCGAGCCCGGTGGCGATCTCCCGGTCGAGCATCACGGGGTCCGCGTTGCGGGGCAGGAACTCGATCGGGTCCGGGCGGACGAGAACGCGGAGCGGGGCCGGTCCGTCCGGGGCCTCCGGCAACGTCTGGTCGCGCGAGCAGCCCGCAACCGTCGCGGCCAGCGCCAGGCACGGCAGCACGAGTCGGCGGATCGTCGGCACGGAAAACCGGCGGCGGGACGCGGGCGGGAACATGGGCCGGATGCTAGCACGCCGCGCGAGCGCGGGGACCCGCGGGGCGCGATCCCCGAACGGTCGACGATCGGGAGGGTCGGCGCGGCCGTCCGGTGGTACCATGGACCGCCACGGCTCCGAAAACGGAGCTCGAACCCCCCGCCAAGGCAGGGAAGGAGACCACGAGATGGCCGTCGAGACCCCGCAGAAGCCCGCCCTCGCGACGATCCGGGAGCGACTCGGATCCGAGGCCGGACTCCTCGATCACCAGTGCCGGACGATTTCCAAGGATCGCCTGGCGTTGCCGGGTCCGGACTTCGTGGACCGCGTCTTCACCGCCACGGATCGCCCGGTGAACGTGAACCGCGCCTACCAGCAGCTCCTGAACCACGGACGGCTCGCGGGCACGGGCTACGTGTCCATCCTCCCGGTGGACCAGGGCATCGAGCACTCGGCCGGCGC
>JAGQIB010000104.1 GCA_020431545.1 Gemmatimonadota bacterium | reverse complement strand
CGAACGGGATCTGGAAAGCGTCGCCCACGACCTGCGCGATCCCGCCGCCGAGCGAGTGGCCCACGATGACGACCTTCTCCCGTTCCACGATCTGCAGCCACTTCCGCGTGAGCGCCGCCGCGTCCACGGACTGGCGGGGCAACACGTTGAGCGACAGCGCGAGATCCGCCGTGAGATCGCTCATCATCGACGGCACGGTTCCCTTGAACGCGAACACCACGGACGAGCCGTCCCGCTTGATGAACACGCGACCCTGCAGTCCGCTCGAGGTGAGAGATCCGCCCTTGAACACCGACGTATCGTTGACGGCGAGGTTCGCCGGGCAACGCCACCCCGGGATCGATGGGTTCCCGTCCGTGGACGGCCGGTAGACCTTCTGCGCAATCCGAGCTCCCTCGATCACCGTGAGCATGGCGTCCTCGTTCTCCTTGGCCCCACCCGGGGCTAGTTCTGGCCGATCTTCTGGCCCTTCACCGTGACGTCGCCGGATCCCTTCACCGAGATCTTCGCGCCCTCGATCACGATGTCTCCATTGTCGGAAAGCGAGATCTTCGCCTTCCCGCATTCGAGTGTGATCTTCTTCTCCGCCTTGACGGCGACTTCCTTCGCCTCGAGACCGTGCGCGTCCTTGACGACGACCTTCATCCCCTTGTCGACCGCGACCGAGAACGCTTCGCCGATCGTCATCGTGCCGGCCTTCTTGACCGTGTGGGTCCACGTCTTGCCGATCGTCGTGGACGCCTCGTTCGTGATGCTCTCCGTGAGCGCGCCGCCCACGGTGAGACTGCGATCCTTGGAGACATCGACCGTCATCTTGCCGCCGATCGTCTCGTTGAGCTCCGCCTTGACGGACACGCTCTTGCCCTTGCCCACCGTCTCGGACTTTGCGCCTTCCACCGCCAGACCCCGGTTCCCCGAGATCGACTCGTTCCGGTCGCCCCCCACCTTCTGGGTGAAGTTCTCGGCGATCGTCTCCGAGTGGTTGGCTCCCACGTCCTTGCCGGAGTCGGCCTCGACCTCCACCAGCAGGTTCCGCTCGGCGTGCAGGTACACTTCTTCTGCGTCAGGCGTGTCGTCGAAACGCAATTCGTTGTACTCGTCGGCCCCACCCTCGTAGGAGCGGGTCTTGATGCCCCCGAGCTTCATGTTGTCGCTGTAGGGGCCCGCGTTCGCGCCGTTGTAGACCCGGCCGGTGATCAGCGGCTGGTCCGGATCCCCCTCCAGGAACTCCACCACGACCTCGTGCCCGGGCCGCGGATGGAACTGGATCCCCCAGCCCGCCCCGGCCCATCCCTGCACGACCCGGGCCCAGAACGAGATCTCCGGAGCCCAGGGAAGCCGGACCTGCACCCGTCCGTGCGCCTCAGGATCCTCGTTGGAGGTCACCACGGCCGTCTGGGGACCCGTGATGCGAGGCCGCGGCGTGATGCGGGGCGGTACGTAGGCCACGGAGTCCGGAATGCACCGGAACGAGTTCGCGTAGTGGCTGTCGCTCCCGCGGCCGGAAGCCGGGCCCCCGCCCGTGTCGAGCGAGTGCGAGACGGCCACGATGTAGTAGCGCCCGTCGAATCCGGCGCCGTGACCGGCGATCTCGATCAGCTGCCCCGGCGCCAGGGCGGGGTTGCCGCTCTCGCCCCGGAACGTGATCGCGGCGCAGTCGCGCTCGAGCGAACGGATCTTCGCGAGCTTCTCGGCCGAGTCCGAGGACCCGCCGTGCGTCTTCACGAACTCCATCGGGTGGTCGGTGAGACCGAGACTCTTGTTCGTCCCGGACTCCAGGCGCGAGTCGATCTTCGCGCTGAAGGACTCCGCCGGATCGTTCCAGTCGAACTCCGCCACCTCGTAGTAGCCCGGAGCGAACTCCTGCTCCTTCCCGAACCGGAACTCGTCCAGACCGCCGACGAGCTCCTGGCGGGACAGATCGAACTTCACGATCGGCGATCCGGAAGCCGGTTCCGGAGGACGGGTCACGAGCTTGTGCTCGTTCTGCAGGTGCTCGTACAGGTAGTGAATCCCCTCCTCCTCGAGCAGCCGCTGGACGAACTGGAGGTCGGACTCCCCGTACTGGACCGTGTAGGGTCGGGTCCACGTGCCGGCCGCGAGATCCATCGACGCGTTCGGCGCGAGATCGAGGACCTCCTTCAGAATGGACTTCGTCTCCTTCTCCGGCCACGTGCGGGTGTGCGAGCTCCGCGCGAGCAGCCCGATCCACGGGACGAGCTCGGCGCGATAGATCGCGAATCCGCCCTCCGAGTCATCCTGCGCGAAGCGGGCGACCACACCGTGGAAGTACCGGGTGGCGGAGCTCTCGGAAGCGGCGAGCTCGATCGCCATCGGCTTGCCCACCACCTGCCCGAAGTCCACGTCCGTGTCCTCGGAAATGAACTCCGCCTGGAAACGGAACGGTCGCGAGAGTCCCTCGGTCCCCGTCAGGCCGCGCAGGAGCAGCTTGTCGGCATCCAGGCCGCAGTGGACCTTGGCGAACCAGTTCTCCGCGGATTTCGCGTCGGCCATGACGTTCTCCTAGTTGATCTCGTACGCGAACTCGCCGTCCGTCACCGAGACGGCGACGCGCGAGAACGGGGTGGCTTGGGCCATCCGATCGAGGATCTCGGTCGAGATGGCCGGCAGCAGGGTTCGGGTCAGAATCGCGTCGACGTTGCGGGCGCCGCTCTCCGACTCCGTGCAGCGGGTCAGCACGAGGTCGACCACGTCGTCTCCGTAGACGACGTCGGCGCCGTGGTTCGCGCGCACCCGGCGGACGATCTTGCCGAGCTTGAGCTGGATGATGTCGCGCAGCACGTCTCCGTGCAGCGGGTAGTACGGCACGATGATCATGCGGCCGAGCAGCGCGGCCGGGAACTGACCGACGAGCTCGGGACGGATCGCCTCGGCGAGCGCCGCCGGATCCGGCAACAGCTCCGGGTCCGCCGAGAGCTTCATGATCGTGTCCGAGCCGACGTTCGACGTCAGCAGGATGATCGTGTTCTTGAAATCGATCATCCGCCCCTCGCCATCCTCCAGCGTGCCCTTGTCGAACACCTGGAAGAAGAGCTCCATCACGTCGGGATGCGCCTTCTCGACCTCGTCGAGCAGCACCACGGAGTA
>JAGQIB010000103.1 GCA_020431545.1 Gemmatimonadota bacterium | reverse complement strand
TCTACAAGGGCCGTTCCTTCAAGGCCGTGCGCGGCATGGGCTCGCTCGGCGCGATGCAGAAGGGCTCGAAGGAACGCTACCGCCAGGGCGACGTGCAGGAAGCGCACAAGCTCGTGCCGGAAGGCATCGAGGGCATGGTTCCGTACAAGGGCCGACTCTCGCACTTCGTCCACCAGCTGGTCGGCGGCGTCCGGTCGGGCATGGGCTACACCGGTGCGCGCGACATCCCATCGTTCTGGGAGCGCGCCGTCTTCTGCCGCATCACCGCGGCAGGGATCAAGGAGAGCCACCCGCACGACGTCAGCATCACCAAGGAATCCCCCAACTACTTCCATTCCGAATGAGTCAGGCTCCCCGCGGTGTCCTCATCGTCGACCTGGGCACCCAGTACACGCAACTCATCGCCCGACGCCTGCGCGAAGCGGGGACTTGGTGCGAGATCACCATCCCCGAACGTGCGCTGGAGACGGCGCGCCGCATGGACCTCGGCGGCGTGATCCTGTCGGGCGGCCCGAACTCCGTCTACGACGAGGGCTCGCCGCGTCCGCCGCGCGAGCTGCTCGACCTCGGCGTGCCGGTGCTCGGCATCTGCTACGGAATGCAGTGGATGTGTCAGGAACTCGGCGGCAAGGTCGTCGCGTCCGACTCGCGCGAGTACGGACGCACCTCGATCCGCATCCTCGAGTCCGAAGGCCTCTTCGACGGCATCGGCGGTCACACGGTCGTCTGGATGAGCCACGGTGACTCCGTCGTCGCCGTGCCGGACGGCTTCAACACCTACGCCAGCTCGGACAACTGCGAGTTCGCCGCCGTCGCGGATCCCGCGCGCAAGCTGTGGGGCGTGCAGTACCACCCGGAAGTCACGCACTCGGTCCGCGGACGCGAGATGATCGACAACTTCCTCGTCAAGGTCTGCGCGCTGCCGGGCGACTGGAAGCCCGACTCGATCGTCGACCGCGAGGTGGCGAAGGTGCAAGAGATCGTCGGCGAGACCGGCGAAGTCGTGCTCGGCCTGTCCGGCGGCGTCGACTCCTCCGTCGCCGCACTGATCATCCACAAGGCGATCGGCGCGCGTCAGCACTGCATCTTCGTCGACAACGGTTTGCTGCGGAAGGGCGAGCGCGAGGCCGTCGAGGCGGAGTTTCGCGAGCACCTCGGCATGGACCTCACGACGGTCGACGCGGCGGACCGCTTCCTCTCGAAGCTCGCCGGCGTGACCGACCCCGAGCGCAAGCGGAAGATCATCGGCCACGAGTTCGTCGAGGTCTTCCGCGAGGAGGCGAAGCGCTTCCAGAACTCGAAGTTCCTCGGCCAGGGCACGCTGTACCCCGACGTGATCGAGTCCGTCGCGGCGCACGGCGGCAGCACGGCCGTGATCAAGAGTCACCACAACGTCGGCGGCCTGCCCGAAGACCTCGCCTTCGAGCTCGTCGAGCCCCTCCGCGACCTCTTCAAGGACGAGGTCCGCGCGCTCGGAGAGGAACTGGGACTGCCGCACGAGGTCGTGTGGCGGCACCCGTTCCCGGGACCGGGCCTGGCGGTCCGGTGTCTCGGGGAGATCACGCCGGAGCGACTCCAGAAGCTCCGCGGCGCCGATCGGATCTTCCGGGCCGAGCTCCGCCGGACCGGCCTCTACGATCGCACCTGGCAGGCGTTTCCCGTGCTGCTTCCGGTGCGCAGCGTGGGCGTCATGGGCGACGGACGGACCTACGACGAGGCGATCGTGCTCCGCGCCGTCACCTCGATCGACGGAATGACGGCGGACTGGGCCCGCCTGCCGCACGACTTCCTGGCCGAATGTTCACGGCGGATCATCAACGAGGTGGCCGGGGTCAATCGCGTCGCCTACGACGTCACCTCGAAGCCGCCCGGCACGATCGAATGGGAGTGAGTCGAAGCTGACGCGCGTTCGGGTCGGTCGCTTGACCGGACGCCCGCGACGACCGATGGTCCTCTCATGAACCTCTCTCTTGCGTTGCTGGCATTCGCGGTCGGGGTGGGAGCGGACAGTTCCGCCGCGCCGGACTTCTTTCCCGTGCAATCGGACCAGGAGCGACTCGCGCTGCTGGAGACCCTCGGTCTGAACGCGGAGGCGGAGCGGCAGCTCCGGTTCCGCGTCGACGCGGGGGACACGCTCTCCCGCGGCGATTACCTCCGGTTGCTGGTTCGCGAGGGCCGCGCGGCCCAGGCGGCTCCGCTCGCCGAGGAGTGGAGCCCGCTCGCGGACCCGATCGCCTCGTTCCTGATCGGGCGGATTCGCGACGACCTCCGCGACTTCGAGGGCGCGGCCGAGGCGTACTCCGCCTCCGCGGCCCACGAGCCCCTGCTGGCGGACCACGCGTCTTACCTGGCCGGAACCGCGCTGGAGCGGCTGGGCAGGTCGGAGGAGGCCCTGGGAGCGTACGAGGCCGCGGGGGCGTCGGCGCGAACCCAGAGTCTCGCCTCGCGCGCCTGGTGGCGGGCGGCCGGCCTGGCCTACCGGACGGGGTTTCCGGATCGGGCGCTCGAGAACCTGGAGCGCATTCCCTCGCGGTCCGTGATCGCGCGGGACGATCTCCTCGACCTCGAGATCTCCGTCTGGCGAGCGCAGGGGAACCGCGAGCGGGAAGCCCGTGCGCTGCGGGAGCTGCTCGACCGCGTGCCGAGCTCGGATCAGGCGATCGCGGCGATGGATCGGCTGGCGGAGCTCGAGCCGCCCACGGTGGACGATCGCCTTTCGTTCGCGGATGCGGCCCTTCGGAACCGGCACGGCGCGCTCGCCGAGCAGGAGGCGCGCAAGGCGCTGGAGGCGGTCGCCGACGGAAAGGACCCGGTGCGTGAGGGCAAGGCGCGTCTCGCGATCGGCAAGTCCAAGTCGATGCGTCGCCAGTACACCGCGGCGCGCGAGGAGCTCGCGCGCATTCCGGCCGGAGCACGCATCGAGGAACGGACGGAGGGCGCGCTCGAAGCCGCGCGCTGCCTGTGGCGCGTGGGACAGATCGACGCGTGCCTCGCCGAGTACGATCGCGTCGTGGACAGCAACGCGCCTGCGGAGTACCGCGCCACCGCGGCCTGGGAGGCCGGTCGCGAGGCGAAGGACAATCGACGCTGGGAAGAGGCGGTGCTGCGCCTTCGGGAGTTCGCGGAACGGTTCCCGAAGCACGACCGCGCCGACGACGCGCTCTGGCACGCCGGCCGCGCACTCGGCGAGCTCGGTCGCGCGGAGGAGGCCATCGCCACGTTCCACCTTCTGTGCGACCGCTATCCGGACTCCTCGTTCCACGAGGAGGGGACCTACTGGATCGTGAACCTCTACCACGAGGCGGGGAACGACAGTCTCGCGTGCGTGGAGACCCGTCGACTCGCGCTCGAACATCCGGACGGGTGGTGGACGAATCGGGCCCGCCAGCGGGCGAGCGAATGCCCGGTCGAGGCGGATCCCGCGATCGCCTCGCGCGATCCGTTCGACTGGCTGGCCTCGGTCCTCCCGGAGATCGACGCCTCCCGCGCGCGGGAGCTCCGACGTTCGGTCCGCGAATCCGAGCCCTACCGACGGGCGGAAGCGCTCGCGTCGCTCGGCCTGATTCCCGAGGCGGAGAACGAGCTTTCCGGTCTCATGCGCGGGCTGGATCGCGATACGCCGGCGCTCGTCGCTTTCGCGGAAGCCGCGTGGGTCGCGGGCGTGCCGCGTTCCGCGATGCGCGCGGCTTCGGTGATCAAGGCGCGCACCGGTCGCGGGATCCTCTCCGGCGAAACACCGTTCGCGGTGGCCCGTCTGCTCTATCCCGTGGATCATCTCGACTCCGTGCTGAAGTGGTCGAACGAGTACGGCATCGATCCGCTGTTCGTGCTGGCGGTCATGCGCGAGGAGAGCTGGTTCGACGCGAGCGCGGTCTCGTGGGCGGGAGCGCACGGTCTGCTGCAGATCATGCCCTCCACGGGCCGCGACCTCGCCCGGCGCACGGGTCTGCGGAACTTCGAGCAGAGCGATCTGTTCGATCCCGATACGAACATCCGGCTCGGCGCCTTCTACCTGAAGTCGCTCCTGAACGAGCTCGATTCGGAACCGACGATGGCGCTTTCCGCGTACAATGCGGGCAAAGGCAACGCCCTCCGCTGGAAGAAGGGGCTCGATGGGGAGTTCGACGTGGATCGCTACGTCGCGGGGATCACGTACCGCGAGACCTACGACTACGTGCAGAAGGTCGGCCGGACCTGGGCGATCTACCGCGCCCTGTGGGGGGATCTCCTGCCTCGCCTCGCCACCGAAGAGCCCACGACTCGCTGAGCGGATCGCCCCGTTCGTCCTCGCCCTGCTGTTGCTGCCGCTCGCGCCCCCGGTCGCCTCGGCCGGCCCGGGCACGCTCGTCGCCCCGCCCCGCGCGCACACGTTCGGTCTGCGTCGCATCACGGGCCGGGAGATCGCGCTCTTCCTGCCGGGGCAGCGCCTGCAGGATCCCGCCGGCCTCGACGTCGTGCGGCTGGAAGCCACGGACGATCCCGGCGCGCGCGACGACGACGAGGTCACGATCGTCGCGGTGGATCGCGGCGGGCGCGTGTTCACGAACTTCGGCCTGCTGCACGCGACCGCGCTCTCCGACGCCGGCACCGCGCTCGGACCGTTCCGGGAGCCGACGGATGCCGCCATCGACCGGGACGGCCGCGTCGTCGTGACCGACACCGGCAACCGCCGGGTGGTCCTGCTTCGCCACGACGGGGAACGACTCGTCCCCGTGCGAGCCGTCGACGGGTTCGAATCGCCGGTCTCCGTCGCGGCGGACGGCGCGGCCGGTTTCCTCGTCTGCGACCGCGCGGCGGGGAGGGTGTGGCGACTGGACTTCGAGACGGGCGCGCGGACGTCGTTCGGGCTCGAGGTGTCCTTCGACGAGCCGGTTGCCGTCGCGTCGACGTTGCGGGGCGAACGTCTCGGCTCGGGAGCCCCGGCCCACGTCGTGATCGCGGATCGCGGCGGCCGACGTCTTCGATCGTTCCGACCGGACGGCACGCTCCGGGCGTCGCGGGAGGCCGCCTCGCTCGACGTGAGCGACGCCTCCTTCGACGCGATCGACCTCGACTACTACGGCAACGTTCTCGCGGTCGATCGCGCGGGCAACCGGGTCCACAAGTTGCGCGACGATCTCTATCCGCTGGACACGTTCGGCGAGCGCGGCAAGCGGGAGGGAGAGTTCCTGTCGCCGCGCGGCATCGCGATCCACCGTCGCCTCGGGCAGGTGTTCGTGACGGAGGAGGACGGCGGCCAGTACCTGTGGGTCGGCACCGACGTCCGCGACGTGACGCTGCGGCCCGCGGATCGAGTGATGGCACTGGCGTACACGCTGACCGAGGCCTCGGACGTGACCTTGCGCATCCTCGACGAGAATCAGGACGAAGTGGCGCTGCTGCTGAAGGACCAGCGTCAGGGCGCGGGTCCGCAGCGCGGGAGCTGGGACGGGACGGATGCCGTCGGCCGTTCCGTGGCACCCGGCGAGTACGTGCTCGAGGTCCGGGCGCGAGCGACGTACGCGTCGCGCACGAGCTTCGAGAAGCGTCTGCTCCGCGCGTTCCGGTGGGCGCGACCTTGAGGCCGCGGCGATGAAGGGCCGCCGGCCGGATCTTTCCGCCCTGGAGCGCGAGATCCTGCGCGCGGCAGAGCGTGCGCGCGTGGACGCGCAGGAGATCGCGGATCGCCTGCGCGGCGACGCCCAGGCGGCCGCGGAACAGCTCCGCCAGGAGGCGATCGCGGCCGGCGAGCGCGTGAAGGACGAGGCGCCGCGGAAGGCGATCCACCTCACGATGATCGTGATCCCCCTGGCGATCCTGTACCTGCCGCTGCCGCTGGTGCGCTGGGTGCTGGTGTTCTTCGGGATCCTGCTCATCGTGGTGGACCTGTTCAAGATCCACGACGCCCGCTGGCGCGCCTACTTCAAGCGCTTCTTCGGGAAGCTGATCCGCGGCCACGAAGAGACCGGCATCACCGGCTCCACGTACATGATCGTGAGCGCGCTCCTCGCGACGTATCTCTTCACCCCGCCGGTCGCGGCCGCCGCGCTCGTGTTCCTCATCGTGGGCGACACGCTCGCGGCCATGGTGGGGAAGGCGTTCGGCCGCGTGCCGCTGTTCGGCAAGTCGCTCGAGGGGTTCCTTGCCGGCTTCGTCTCCTCGTTCGTCGCGGCGTGGCTGCTGGTACCTTCCTTGCCGTGGACCGCGGTGCTCGCGGCGGCGCTGGCCGGTTCGATCGTGGAGATCGCGCCGATCCCGGTGGACGACAACTTCCGCATCCCGCTCGTGGCGGGACTGGTGCTACAGTGGCTCGTGTGACGGGCAACGGGTGGGGAGGAAGGCGATCATGCACGTACGCATCGAGCCCGGGCCGGCGGAGCTGCCGGATCACCGAGTCCATTGCGAGAACGGACGGGAGCGCGGCGCGCCCACGGCGCTGATCCTCGTCCCGCGCGGCGACGCCACGGCGCTCGCGCGCGCGTTGCGGCAACTCCACGATCCCCAGGGCCCCCTCGACCTCGATCGACGTCTCGGCCAGCTCGCGGCGGAGGCGCCCGACGGCACGGCCTTCGCGGTCGGGGTGGAGCGCGACGTCTGGGTGTTCCCGGGGGCGCCGTTCGAGTTCCGGCTCGTCACGATCTCGGGTTCGGAAACGATCGGGGAGCCGCAGGTGATCCGGTTCGACGCCGGGGATCGGTGCGAGGTCCGCGATGCGGCGGGCGAGCTCGTGGCCACGCTCCGCGGACCGTCGCCGGCGGCCGGGGCGACGCCGGACGTGGAGCGGACCCGGATCGTGCCCGCCCGGAAGGAGCGGCCGGCGCGGGTTCCGGTGCCGGCGCTCGCACTCGCGATCGCGGTGGTGGGGCTCGCCGTCTTCGTCGCTCCGCTCCTCGGGCGCAAGGAACCGGCGGCTCCGCGGCAGGACGCCTACACGCCGCCGCCGGCCGCCGCGGAGTCGCTCGCGGCGGCGGTCACCGACGCGTCTCCGGAGGAGCTCGCGATCGACGAGGAGGTTCCGGCGCGATCCGGCGGCGGGCCGGACTCGGCGCCGGCGGAGGACGGGGGCGAGGAGCTCGCGACCGCGGCGGAGCCGCCGGGAGTGGTCTCCACGGAGACGCCGGCCGAGGAGGCGGGCTGGACCTTCCGCGCGAAGGACTCCATCACGTCGACGCCGTGGGTGCACGAGGGCCGGTTGTTCTTCGGATCGCGCGACGCCCACGTCTACTGCGTCGATGCGCGCACCGGCGAGCGGGTCTGGGCGACGGAGACGGACGGCGGCGTCGCGTCGTCGCCGCGCGGGGAAGGGGAGCTGCTCTACGTCGGAACCTACGGCGGCACGGTGCTCGCGTTGCGGCAACGCGACGGGCGCGTCGAATGGGAGGGACGCACGGGCGGGAAGATCGTGGCGAGCGCGGCGCTCGCCGACGGTTCCGTGGTGATCGGGGCGCAGGACGGCAAGGTCTACGCGTTCGACGCCGGCAGCGGTCGGGCACGCTGGGCGCTGGACCTCGGCGGCCCCGTGAGAGCGAGCGCCGAACCGGTGGCCGGCAACGTCGTCATCGGCGGCGAGGACGGGACGGTGCGCTGTCTCGGCGGCCGCGACGGTCGCCTGGTCTGGGAGACCCGACTTCCCGCCGCCGTGCGCGCGCCCGCGGCCCGCACGGCGGACGGAAACTCGGTGATCGTGGGCGCGCAGGACGGAACCGTCGCCTGCCTTGCCGCTTCGACCGGGAAGGTCCGCTGGCGCTCCAAGGTCGCCGCCGAGATCAACGGCCGGCCCTGTGTGGTGGACGATCTCGTCCTCGTGGGCACCGGCAAGGGTCATCTCGTGGCGCTCGCGGCCGACGGCAGCGGGGCGCGGTGGACCGCCCGGGCCGATCGGGGATTCGATGCCACGCCGCTGGTCGTCGGGGACCGGATCGTGGCCCCGTCCTACGACGGAAAGGTGCACGTCCTCACCCTGGACAGCGGGAAGGAGATCTCGTCCTGGGCGGCCTCCGGGGGCATCTGGGCGTCTCCGGTTCGGTCCGGCGACCGGGTCGTGCTCGGAACGCTCGGGGGAGAGCTCACGGCCGTCGCGCTGCCCTGATCCACGGCTTGCCTTGACCCACCCCGGCCCCTGTCGCTAGGCTTCTCGGCCGCATCGCGTCCGAATCGTCGTCGGAGGCGATGCCGTCGATGGGCCCCCGTCGGCGCGGGCCCGGTGCGCGTGCGCGCCGGCCCCGGGCTTGACGGACGGGCGGGTCGACCGTTCCTTGCTGTTCCGAAGGGAGCCCCCATTGCTGAAGTTCCTGACCCGCGTTTTCGGCAGTCAGCAGCGCCGGGACATCAAGAAGTACCGGCCGCGCCTGGATCGGATCGTCGCCCACGAGGAGGCGCTCGCCTCCCTGTCCGACGAGCAGCTGCGGGCGAAGACGGACGAGTTCCGGAAGCGCCTCGCCGAGGGCGAGACCACCGACGACCTCCTGCCGGAGGCTTTCGCCGTGGTGAAGGACGCCTGTCGACGTCTCGTCGGGCGCTCCTGGCGCGTGGTGGGCAGCGAGATCACCTGGGACATGGTGCCCTACGACGTACAGCTCATCGGCGGCATGGTCCTGCACGACGGCCGCATCGCCGAGATGGCGACCGGCGAAGGCAAGACGCTCGTCGCCGTCGCGCCGCTGTACCTCAACGCGCTGCCGGGTCGCGGAGCGCACCTGGTCACGGTGAACGACTACCTCGCGCTTCGCGACAGTCAGTGGATGGGCGAGGTGTTCCGCTTCCTCGGCCTCACCGTGGGCGTCATCCAGCACGGACAGTCGCCGCCGGACCGTCGCGCGCAGTACGAAGCCGACATCACGTACGGCACGAACA
>JAGQIB010000102.1 GCA_020431545.1 Gemmatimonadota bacterium | reverse complement strand
CGTCGAAGAGGTCGGCGACCTGGCGACCGCGGACGTCGAAGATGCGAACGCGGGCCGGCGCCTCGCGCGGCACGTCGAACGCGAGAGACACGTCGCCCACGGACGGATTCGGTCGAATCCGCAGCTCGAACCCGGCGGGCACGGACGGAAGCACCGGCGCGTCGGTCGGAGAGCTGTTCAGGAGGAACGAGAGCCCGCCGCTCGTGCGATTCACGGTGGCGAGGTCGATCCGACCGTCCTGATTCCAGTCCGCACCGACGAGCGAGTACGGCGTCTCGCCGACCGCCACCTGCGCCGGCGCGGCGAAGCCCGCCGAGCCGACGTTGCGGAAGACGGACACGGCGGACGAGCCGCTGTTCGCCGAGGCGAGATCGAGGCGACCGTCGCCCGTGAGGTCCGCCCCCCACACCGCGTGCGGCAGCGCACCGGACGCGAGCGTCACGGCCGGGAGGAACGTGCCGTCCATCGCGTTCTCGATGACGGAGATGCCGCCCCCGCCGTAGTTCGCGCTCACGAGATCGATCCAGCCGTCGCCGTTCGTGTCCCAGGGGAAGACACCGACCGGGACGCTACCGGTGTTCTCGGTGCTGGTCGCGACGAACGCATTGCCCTGGCGCCGGAACAGCGCGATGTGATCGTTGACCGCGTCCACCACGATCAGGTCCGGGCGTCCGTCGTTGTCGAAGTCCGCGACCGCGAGATCGAGCGGGAACCCGCCGATCGGGAGCCACTCCCGCGTGGGAAATGCGCCCGTTCCGTCGTTCCAGTGCACGCGCGCACCGTTCGGATCGACCTCGGTCACCGCGAGATCCTGGTCGCCGTCCTGATCGAAGTCGGCCCCGACGAGCGCGAACGGCGCGCCGACGGCGTTCACCGTGACTCCCGGGACGAGCGTCCCGTCGCCGGCGTTCAAGAGGATCGAGATCGAGCCGCTCGTCGTGTTCGCCACCGCGACGTCGTTGATGCCGTCGCCGTCGAAATCGTCCGGCCAGATCGCGATCGGTCCGATCCCCGTCGGCACGCTCGCGGACACCTGGGGCATCCCGCCGTTGGAGAGCAGTACCGTCACGTCGTTCGAGAGGTAGTTGGCCACGACGAGATCGGCGATCCCGTCGCCGTCGAGCTCGGAGACGGCGAGATCCACGGGATCCACGCCGGGAAGCGCGATCTCCGGCTCCGGATCGAACGCGAACGCGGTGGCGCCCTCCGTCAAGAACTCGAGGGACCATCCGTGCGACGGGACTCCCTCCATGGACGTGACGGCGCCGGCGCTGGTCACGGTCACGTGCACGACCTCCCCGGGCAGGAACGGCGACTGGGGCGTGAGCACCACGCGATTCGACCCGCCGTCCCACACGATCGAGGCGACGTGCGGGCCCGACTGCGTGCCGCGGATCCGGAATCCGGCGGCGACGATCGAATCCGGCGTGAGCTCGGTGTCGAAGTACAGCTCGATCGGCGCGTCGAGAGCGACACCGGTCGCGTTGCTCCGGGGCATGGTGGCCACGACCCCGGGCGCGCGCGCGTGCGTGTACAGGAACATGTCGCGCGAGATCGCGAAGCCCGCCGCGACGTCGATGTCGCCGTCGTGATCCCAGTCCGCGGCGGCGATCGTGTGGCAGTGATTGCCGCCGAGGTAGAGCGAGCCGAGCGAGAAGTTCCCGGCGCCGTCGTTCCACATCGGCCGCCAGCCGCTCAGACCCCGGATCGGCACCACGACGTCGAGGTCGAGGTCGCCGTCGAGATCCACGACCTGCAATCCGTACGGAAGCTGGCCGGCGACGTCGAAGCTCTGGACGGCCTGGAACGTGCCGTCGCCGTTCCCGCGAAGCAGGCTGATGGTCTCGCCGATCGAGTCCACGGTGAGAATGTCGACGAGTCCGTCGCCCGAGAAGTCGCGGAGCTCGAGATACTGCGGACTGTCGCCGGTGGGAAGCAACGCGGTCGGCGACACGAGCGTGCCGTCGCCGACGTTGAGGAACACCGAGACGTCGTACGAGTAGCCGTTGCAGCACACGAGGTCGATGTCACCGTCGCCGTCGAGGTCGGCCCCGTCGACGAAACGCGGGCTGTCCGCGCCCGGCCCCGCCGGGTACGAGACCGCCGTCGCGAACACGGCGCCGCCTTCGTTGCGCAGCACGCTGATGTCGTGGCTGTTGAAGTTCGCCGTGGCGATATCGAGATCGCCGTCCGCGTCGAGGTCGCCGACCCAGGCGCCGTAGGGCGTCTGGCCCGTGATCCAGTCCTCCGCCGGACGAAACGCGCCGGCGCCCAGGTTGCGGAACACCTGCACGACGTTCGGTCCGCTGCCGCAGCACACGAGGTCGGGCAGACCGTCCTGGTCCACGTCTCCCGTGGCGACGTGACGCGGCAGGATCGCCGTCGGCAGCTGCGCGTAGGGCGAGAACGATCCCGCGCCGTCCGGCGTGAGGATCGTGAGGGAATCGGGCACCGCGTTCGAGAACACGATCTCCGGCAGACCGTCGCCGTCGAGGTCGATCGGCGTCGCGTTGAACGCGATGCTGCCGATCGGCCAGCTCGCGGGAGACGTGAGGAACTCGCCGCCCGGACTGGGCGCGCTCCACGTGGTGAAGTCGAAACGATGGCCGCCGGCGAGCGGTTCGCCCGTTCCGCTCCGGATGCCGCGCGTCAGCGTGACGGCGACGCGTTCCCCGGGAAGAAACTCCTGCTGCGGGTGCAGCCGGAGCAGCCCCGCGCCCGCCTGCCACGTGACGTCGATCGCATTCGGACCGCGCAACGAGCTCGTGACGAGGACGTTCGCGGGCACGATCGTCGCAGGATCGACGTCACCGGAGAGCTCGATCTCGACCACGGCGTCCAGCGGCACACCGAGCGCCTGCGAAGCGGGGCTCGTGCCGACCACGGCGGGAGGCACCGCAAGCGCCGGGCGCGTGCTCCAGGGACCGAGGGCCATCGCGAGAACGCCGATGCCGACCAGCGTCGCGAGTGGCACGCGGAGGCGGCCCGGTTCTTCACCGGTCGGTGACGAGGGAACGCACGCGCGGCGGCCGCTCCCGAGGGGGAACAAGATGCGCTGCCCTCCGGCGGGGGGTAGTTTCCGGAAGCTGGTCGGGGTTCCCTCCGGACGGGACACCTCGAACGCCCGATTCTACGGAATCCGGGATGGGGGTTCAAGCGACGCCCGGTCCGCCGGGGGAGGGGGGCCGAACGCCGCCGGCCGCCCCGGAATCGTGTCGGACACCGTCCGACGAAGAGTCGCCTACAGGTAGGGCAGGATCGACTTCATCTTCGCTTCGTCGCCGGCCTCGAGGGTCCGGTCCTTCCGCAGCTGGCGAATCCGCTTGGGGCTCTTCTTGGTGAGAATGTGGTTCTTGAAGCTCGGCTTGTGCTTGAGCTTGCCGGAGGCCGTCTTCTTGAAGCGCTTCGCGGCGCTCCGGTTCGTCTTCATCTTCGGCATCGGAACACTATCTCCGCGCGGCTACAGCCGGCTGTGTTGGAGGACCTTCTCGCAGCACTGGACCGCCTCCCGCGGATCCTTGTACCGCATCCCGCACACCTGACAGCGCGCGGTGCCGCCGATTCTTCCCTCGGCGACGGCTTTCCTCAGCAAGAACTCGTACGTCGCGTTCGGACGGTCCTTCTCGAGAATGCTCCCTTCCTCTTCCCGAATCATCACGCCTCCTCCTTCCGAGTGGCGACCCCACACCTCGCTGGAAGATTGCACTTCGTCGGATTCCTCTTCGACGCCTCGCTGGCTCGGGGGCAGTGGAACGAACGCTTCTGCGGCACGGCGGACCGGCTTCCGGGCCGGGGCCGTCACGGCGACTCGACTCGTCATGTTCGCGCGACTCAGGCTTTTCCGGAGCGACGACGCTTCGCTGCCTTCAGCTGCTTCTTGCGCTTGCGCTCCGAAGGCTTCAGGTAGCGCGAGGACTTCTTGATGTCCTGAATGATGCCTTCCTTTTCGCACTTCTTCTTGAAGCGGCGGATGGCCTTGTCGATCGACTCGTTCTCTTTGACCTTTACGAGCGGCATCCGGATCAGCCTTTCGGTAAAACGCTGGGCCGCACCCCGGAAATTCGGTTCGCCTTGGGGTGCCGGGTGCGGCAACTTGGATCGCGCCCCGAGCGCGCCGCGGATGGGCGACGTGCCGGGACAGACGCTGGGCGACGGAACGCGCGACGGATCGGCCGCCGAACCGGCCGGACGGGCCGTTTCGGCGGGTCGGAGCACGTCCGGGCCGAGGCCCGGAGCCGAATTCTCCGACGGACGCGAGGGCGCACGACGTTTCGAACATTGTCGCGCCGGTGCTCGTGCATTCCGGTCGAACCGGGGCAATATGCCGTAGCGGGAGGGGCCGTGTCAAGGGCCGGGGGGCCGGAAGCGGGTTCTCCGGCCCCATGTCTGCCATCTTGACACCCCCTGCCACTTCGCCGACCTTCCGGATCGACGAGAACCGCGGCCCCCCGAAAGGACTCCATGCCCGTCTCTCCCGCCCCGTCCTGCCTCCTGATCGGGCCGTTCCCCGAGTGGGACGAAGTCGAACGCCTTCTGATCGCCCGCGGCTGGGCCGTGGGCCGGGTCGAGTCGGGCGCCGAGGCGTTTCGCCGGCTGAGCTCGGATCGGGATCTGTTCGCGGTGGTCCTTCCCCGGGAGATGCGGGACGGGCGCGCCGAGAACCTCCTCGTCCGTGCCCGGGGACTCGCGACCCGGGCGGACTTCGTGGTGCTGGGCCCGCCCGGGCGCCCGGAGGATCGCGCCTCGCTCCTCGCCGACGGCGCGGACGAGGTGCTCGAGCTCCCGATCGCCCCCGAGCAGCTCGTGAGCAAGCTCACGCTGCTGCGTGATCGACGCCGGCTGATCGACGATCTCGAGCTCGTCGTCCGGGATCCCCGGATGCTGGAACTCCTCGAACGCATTCTGCGGGTGGGTCCGCTGAAGGTCACGGTGCTCATCACCGGCGAGAGCGGCACCGGCAAGGAGATGCTCGCGCAGGCGATCCACCGGGTTTCCCCGCGACGCGACGGGCCGTTCATTCCGGTCAACGTCGGGGCGCTGCCCGAGACCCTCCTCGAGTCGGAGCTGTTCGGCCACGAACGGGGCGCGTTCACCGGAGCGGACGCGCGTCGCCTCGGGCGATTCGAGATGGCGAACGGCGGCACCCTGTTCCTCGACGAGATCGGCGAGATGTCGATGACTTCGCAGGTGAACCTCCTGCGGGTGCTCGAGGAGGAGAAGTTCCTGCGGGTCGGCGGATCCCAGTCGATCGAGGTGGATGTCCGGGTGGTGGCCGCCACGAATCGCGATCTCGAGGAGATGGTGCGGGCCGGCCGGTTCCGCCGCGATCTGTACTACCGCCTGAACGTGGTGCACCTCAGAGTGCCGCCCCTCCGGGAGCGCACGTCCGAGATCCCTCTGCTCGCGCGGGAGCTCGCCCGCCGTGCCGCCACGCGACACGGCCTTCGCTTCCCCGGATTCGGAAAGGCCGCGCTCGACGCGCTCGCCCGATACGAATGGCCCGGCAACGTGCGCGAGCTCCGCAATCTCGTCGACGGTCTCGTCGCGCTCCGTCCCGAGACCCCGATCGAGATTGCCGATCTCCCGACGCACGTCCTGCACGGCCACGCGCCGGGAGGTACTCGTCCGCTGCCCGCGTTGCCGCCCGACCGCACCGAGGCGGAACGGGAGTTCGTGATCCAGTCGTTGCTCGCGTTGCGCGCGGAGGTCGCCGCGATCCGTGAGATGCTCCGCAATGCGATGCCGCACGGGCTCTCGCACAACGAGTCGCTCGACTACATGCCCCGGCGCGCGGCGTCGCCCGTGTACCCGACCACGCCGGTCCGGGTCGAGGATGCGGATCCGGCGGCGTCGTTGAAGGACCTGGAGCGGGGCGCGATCGAGAAGGCGCTCCGCGACTCGAACGGCAACCGCCGACTCGCCGCGGAGACGCTGGGGATCAGCGAACGGACCCTCTATCGGCGAATCCGACAGTTCGGACTCGCCGACGAGGTTTTCTGAAGCCGATCCGACTCGGTCCGCTCAGGCCTTGGTGCGGGCCGGCGCCGCCTTCCGGCGCGGAGCCTTCGTGGCCGCGCGACCGGACTTCGCGCCGGTCGCCTTGGCACCCGTCCCCTTCGCCGCGCCGCCCTTCGCACCGGTCGCCCTGGCAGTCGTCGCCTTCGGCGTGGACTTCGAAGCTCCCGCCGATGCCTTGGCTCCCGCCGCGGACTTCGCGGAAGACTTCTTCGCCGGAGCTTTCTTCGCGACCGGGGAACGCAACTGCGCCTGCGCCGCGGCCAGACGCGCGATCGGAACGCGGTAGGGCGAGCAGCTCACGTAGTCGAGTCCGAGGTCGTGACAGAAGCGAATGCTCGACGGATCCCCGCCGTGCTCGCCGCAGATCCCGACCTTCAATCCGTCGCGAACCTCGCGACCGCGCCGGGTGCCGATCTCGAGAAGCTGTCCCACGCCTTGCTGGTCCAACGACGCGAACGGATCGGCCGGCAGGATGTCGCGATCGAGGTAGAACGGCAGGAACCGCCCGGCGTCGTCGCGCGAGATGCCGAACGACGTCTGGGTGAGGTCGTTCGTGCCGAAGCTGAAGAACTCCGCGTGCTCCGCGATCTGGTTCGCGGTCAGCGCCGCGCGCGGCAGCTCGATCATCGTGCCGACGAGGTAGGGCACTTCCATCTTGCGCCGCTTGAACACTTCTTCCGCCACGCGTCGCACCACACGCACCTGCTCGCGCAGCTCGTTCGCATGTCCCACGAGCGGGATCATGATCTCGGGATGGACCTGCTTCTTCTCGCGCTTCACGTCGCAGGCCGCCTCGAAGATCGCGCGGACCTGCACCTCGGTGATCTCCGGGTACGTGAGGCCGAGGCGACAACCGCGGTGACCCAGCATCGGGTTCAGCTCCCGCAGACTTTCCACCCGCGCGACGAGCTTCGCCGGCTTCACGCCCATCTGCTGGGCGAGTGCGCGAATCTCCTTTTCACCGTGAGGCAGGAACTCGTGGAGCGGCGGATCCAGCGTGCGGATCGTGACCGGCTTGCCGGCCATCGCCCGGAAGATCCCCACGAAGTCCTTCCGCTGCAGCGGCAGGATCTTCTGCAGAGCGGCGCGCCGCGCATGAGTGTCCTCCCCGAGGATCATCTCGCGGACCGCGTCGATCTTGTGCTCGCCGAAGAACATGTGCTCGGTCCGGCAGAGGCCGATGCCTTCCGCTCCGAACGCCACCGCGAGCTTCGCCTGATCCGGCTGGTCCGCGTTCGTCCGGACCTTCAGGTGCCGGATCTGATCCGCCCAGTCCATGATCTTCGAGAAGACGCGGTACTCGGAGTTCTTGCCCTTCGCCTTCGTCTTGCCCTGGATCGCGCGCACCACCTCGGAGGGACGGGTGGGGATCTGTCCGAGGATCACCTCACCGGTGGAACCGTCGATCGAGAGCCAGTCTCCCTGCTTCAGGGTCTTGCCGGCGATCGAAAGCTTGCGCGACTTGTAATGAATGGAGAGTCCCTCGCAGCCGGCGACGCAAACACGCCCCATCTGCCGCGCGACGAGTGCCGCGTGCGAGGTCATGCCTCCGCGCGCGGTGAGGATACCGACCGCGGCCGCCATGCCGCGGATGTCCTCCGGCGACGTCTCGATGCGCGTGAGCAGCACGGGCTCCTTGCGCGCCGCCCACTCCTCGGCCTCCTCCGCCGTGAACACGATTCGCCCGCAAGCCGCCCCCGGGCCGGCGGGCAGGCCCTTCCCGAGCACGCGGCCCGCGTCCACCGCCTCCCGCTTAGCAACCGGATCGAATCCGGGATTCAGGAACTGCTCGATCTGGTCCGGCGTGATGCGGTCGATCGCTTCCTGGCGAGAGATGAGCTTCTCGTCGACCATGTCCACCGCGATGCGCACGGCGGCCTTGCCGGTGCGCTTGCCGGAGCGCGTCTGCAACATCCAGAGCTTGCCGCGCTGGATCGTGAACTC
>JAGQIB010000101.1 GCA_020431545.1 Gemmatimonadota bacterium | reverse complement strand
GTAGCTCTTGACGCTGAACGCCCCCCACGCCGCGGTCCGTCGGATCGCGGAGTCCGCGTCCTCGATCGAATCGATGACCGTCTTGAAGTCGCCTTCCGCGCCGTACAGGATCGTGCCCGTGGACCACACGCGCGGACCGAGCAGGCGACCCTGCCGGACGAGTTCCGACTGCGCGAAGATCATCTGCGTGTCGTTGCTCGGATCGTGCGTGGCGGTCACGCCGTACGCGAGGTTCGCGAGGAACGCCCAGTTCTGCTCCGCGTAGACGCGCTGATTGCTCGAACCGGTGTGCGCGTGCACGTCCACGAAGCCGGGGAGAATCGTGTGGCCCGAGGCGTCGAGCACGTGCGCCGACGCGGGGGGTGCCAGCGCGTCCGCCGCGCCGACGGCCACGATCCGGTTGCCGACGACGTGCACGACACCGTTCTCGATCCGCGAGAGATCGTCCATCGGCAGGATGGTGGCGCCGGTGATCCAGAGATCGGTCGCCGGAACGTCGGCCGGCTCGTCCCAGCCGAGATTCACGAGCGGAACGTCCGTGCCCGGGAGTTCCTTCGGCGGGTCGTCGCCGTCACCCGCCTTCTCGCCCTCGTCCCCGGCGGGTTCGTCCTTCGCGGGTTCGTCCTTGCCGGCCTTCGCCTCCGCCTTCTTCTCGGCCGCCGCCTCCCGCGCGGCCGCGAACACCGAGTCGACGTCGGCGGCGAACAGCTCCGGACCGAGCTCCCAGTAGATCGTGCGCGAGTCTCCCGACCAGGCGAGGTCGCCACCGCCGTGCCGCGACAGGCGCGCCACCGGCACGGCCTTCATCTTCGCCGACACGTCGAGCGCGCCCGGCTGCTCCGGGAAGGGACAGACCCAGGTCTGCCAGAGCTCCTCGAACGCGAGCCACTTCTCGTCCGGCGAGAGGACGAGTTCGCGCGCGTGTTCCGAAGTGGCGTGGTCCCGTCGATCCGACCCGAGGAGATCCACGCTCGAGAGCACGGTGCGGTCACCGTCCCTCCGGAGGAAGCGGATCCGTTCCCCGTCCGCGCTGAAGGACGGATTCGTTCCTTCCCGCGCGACGAGACGCGGCTCGCTCTTGCCGTCGGCGGGTGCGATCCAGAGCCCCGGATCCTCGTCCCAGAGGCGGCCACGATAGCGGTCGCTGGCGCCGCGCTGCGCCACGAGAGAGCCGCCGTCCGGCGACCAGGCGGCGCTGACCCAGTGACCGGGGCGAGCGAACACCGTGCGCTCCTTGCCACCGTCGATCGACGCGGTGCGGACCGTGCCGCCGGTGCGATCGTCCCAGGTGACGTAGGCGATGCGCTTTCCGTCCGGCGAGACGCGCGGCGCAAAGCGGAACTCGGACGAGGCGTCGAACAGCGCCTTCGGTTCGCGGCCGGGCGCGCGACGCCACAGCGTGCCGAGCGCCTGGAAGAGATACCCGCCGCGGCCGTCCGGTTGCGGCCAGCGGATCACCTTCACGGGGAACGTGTCGGCCGACACGTCCGGGGAGAACCGGACGGGTTGCGCCACCGCGAGCTCGACGTCGGCGCGGAACGGGATCGACGTGGGCGCGCCGGTCGCGACGTCCACGCGCCAGAGTCCGCCCTGCGCCCAGAGGACGATCGAGCGACCATCCGGCGTCCAGTCGAAACCGGGATAGACGCCGAACAGCGCCCACGTCTCCTGCTGGTCGAGCGACAGGCCGTCCCACAGCGGACGGATCGCCCCCGTCTCGAAGTCGAAGAGCGAGAGCTCGCTGCGGTCATCCACCCGGCGCACGAACGCGAGCGTGGCGCCGTCCGGCGAGATCTCGGGACGCACGGCACCGCCCACGACGTCCACGAGGTTCGTGATCTCGCCGGTCTCCAGATCCAGTCGCCGGATCATGTAGATGCGCGAGTTCGGATCCTTGTTGTACGCGAAGCTCGAACCCGGCGACATGTCCTCGGACCAGTAGGCGTACCGGCCGTCCGGTGAGATGCACGGCTCGCCCGCGTCCATCTGATCGTTCTTGCGCTTCGTGAGCTGGACGCCGTCGCCGCCCTCGGGCACCCGCCACATCCAGAGCTCGCCCGCGCCCATGCTCCGCGTGCTCGTGAAGTGCTTCTTGGCCACCACCCACTCACCCGACGGATGCCACACGCCGTTGTTCGGGAGGCGGTAGGTCTCCGCCGTGATCGCGCGGGCGTCCGTGCCGTCGGCATTCATCAGCCAGAGGTTCTCGCCGCCGCCGCGATCGCTCGTGAAGAGGATCTTCCCGCCGTCGGGACTCCAGCGCGGCTGGATCTCCCACGGCACGCCGCCCGCGAGGCGCTCCGCGCGTCCGCCCTCGATCGGCAGCACGTACAGGTCGCCCAGCAGGTCGAACACGATCCGGTCGCCCGAAGGGTGGACGTCGAGCGACATCCAGGTGCCTTCCTCGGCCGCGAAGCGGAGCGTGTCGTACGGCGCGCCGCAGTTCGCGACGTCCCAGTCCTTCGCGCCGGCGGGCGGCGCGATTCCGATCCCCGTCGCGAGAGCCGCTAGCGCAAGGGCGGAGAGGCCACGAGATACTGCAGGCTGAATCGCTGCCGCGGATCGGTCCATACCTTCTCCACGCGGAAACCGGCCCCGGCCGCGAGGCGGGCGAAGCCGTCCAGGGTGTACTTGTAGGAGCTCTCGGTCCAGATTCGGTCTCCCGGTTCGAACCGGAAGTCGACGCCCCCGACGCGAACGACCTGACGTCCTTCGCTCACGAGGTGCATCTCGACCCGCCCCTCGGCCTCGTTCCAGGTCGCGGTGTGCGCGAACCGCTCGGGGTCGAGCTCGGCGTCGAGCTCGTGGACCATGCGCACGAGCACGTTCCGGTTGAACGCGGCCGTGACACCGGACGCGTCATCATACGCCGCCTCCAGGGTCTCCGCGTCCTTTTTGAGATCGACGCCGATGAGGAGTCCCCCGCCCGCCCGTACCGTCCGGGCGATCCTCGCCAGGAACGCCCGAGCCTCCTCCGGCGCGAAGTTCCCGATCGTCGAGCCCGGAAAGAACGCCACCCGACGAGCGTCCGGCAGATCGCGGGGCAACGCGAACTGCGCCGTGTAGTCCGCCACCACCGGCAAGATCCGCAGCGACGGATAGCGGCCGCGCAGGCGAACCACGGCGTCGAGCAGGTGCTCGCGCGAGATGTCGATCGGCACGTACGCGGCGGGCGACTCCAGATGGTCGAGCAGGAGACGCGTCTTCCGGCTCGACCCGCTGCCGTACTCGATGAGGACGGAGCTCTCGCCGACGTGACGCGCGAGATCCCCGCTCTCCGCCTCCAGGATCGCGATCTCGGTGCGGGTGAGATAGTACTCGTCGAGGTCGCAGATCGCATCGAAGAGACGCGAGCCCTCCTGGTCGTAGAAGTACTTGCACGGCAACGTGCGCGGCGTGGCGGAGAGCCCCGCGATCACGTCGCCCAGGAACTCCTCCGTGTCCGGCACGGACTCGATCGCAGCTCCCGGTCGCTGGTCCATCACGCATCCTCCAGATCGCGCGCGAGGCGGATGCCGCTGAACTGCCAGCGCGCCGACGGCGGAAAGAAGTTCCGGTAGGTCGCACGGATGTGCGAGCGCGGCGTCGCGCACGAGCCGCCGCGCAATACCATCTGATTGCACATGAACTTCGCGTTGTACTCGCCGAGCGCGCCGGACGGCGGCCGGTATCCCGGGTACGCCACGTAGGGGCTCGCGGTCCACTCCCAGACGTCGCCGAGCATCTGCGACGGCGCGTCCGGCAGCGCCTCGGCCGGCGCCGGGTGGAAGCGGCCGTCCTCCACGAAGTTCGAGCACTCGCGCGCCGCGTCCTCGCGGCCCACGATCGCGGTCTCCCACTCCGCCTCCGTGGGCAGTCGGGCGCCGCGCCAGCGCGCGAACGCATCCGCCTCGTAGAAGCTCACGTGGCAGACCGGTTCGGCCGGCGCCACCGGGCGCTCGCCCGCGAGCGTCACCATCCACCAGGCGCCGTCGCGCTCGGCCCAGTACAGCGGCGCGGTCCACTCGCGACGTCGGGCCTCGGCCCAGCCGTCCGACAGCCAGAGCTCCGGGCGCTCGTAGCCCCCGTCCCGCACGAAGTCGAGGTACTCGCCGGCCGTGACCGCGCGCGACGCGAGCTCGAACGCGGGGACGAAGACCCGATGGCGAGGGCCTTCGTTGTCGTAGTGGAAGCCTGACTCGGAAGTGCCGATCTCGCGCACGCCCTCCGGCCAGCCGAGCCAGCGAAGCGGCAGCACGTCGCGCGGCGGATCTTCCGGGCGGGCCCGGTACGTCGGCGGAATCGGATTCGACGCGTACACGTGCTTCAGGTCCGTGACCATCAGCTCCTGATGCTGCTGCTCG
>JAGQIB010000100.1 GCA_020431545.1 Gemmatimonadota bacterium | reverse complement strand
ATTCCCGACAAGGGGCGCCTGCTCACGGGGATCTCCTCCTGGTGGTTCGAGCACACCAGGAGCGTGGTGCCGAACCACTTCATCTCCACGGATCCGAAGGATTTCCCTTCGCCGTTCGATCGGGCGCCGGAGCTCGCGGGGCGGACGACGCTCGTGCATCGCGCCCGCCGGGTCGACGTGGAGTGTGTCGTCCGGGGCTATCTTGCCGGCTCCGCGTTCGCCGAGTATCGAAAGACGGGTCGCGTACTCGAGCACGTGCTGCCGCCCGGTCTCGTGAAGGGCGCGAAGCTGCCGGAACCGATCTTCACGCCGACGACGAAGGCCGACAAGGGGCACGACGAACCGCTGACGTTCGACGAGATGGCGGACCTCACGGGCCGCGACCTCGCGGAGCGCCTGCGCGACATCTCGCTCGCGGTCTACGAGCACGGGCATCGTCTCGCCGAGGAGCGCGGCTTCCTGCTCGCGGACACGAAGTTCGAGTTCGGGTTCGTGGGCGATGAGCTCATCCTGATCGATGAAGTGCTCACGCCGGACTCGTCGCGCTACTGGCGGAAGGAAGACTACCGCCCGGGCGAGCCGCCGGAGAGCTGGGACAAGCAGGTCGTGCGCGATTGGCTCGAGGCGCAGGACTGGAACAAGCAACCGCCGGCGCCCGATCTTCCGGCGGACATCGTGAACCGCGCCCGCGGGAGGTACCTGGATGTCTACCGTGCATTCACCGGACACGACCTCGACGACTGATCGCGGGAGCGACCTGCTCCCGATCCGGAACGCGCTGCTCTCGGTCTACGACAAGACGGGAGTGGTGGAGCTCGCGCGTGTGCTCGTGGGACAGGGCGCGCGCGTGATCGCGTCGGGGGGTACCGCGCAGGCGCTCGAGCGCGCCGGCGTGCCCGTGACGTCGGTGGAGGAGTACACCGGATTCGGCGGCGGCTGGGGCGGACGGGTGAAGACTCTCCATCCCAAGATCCACGCCGGCATCCTCGCGCGCCGGGATCATCCGGAGGACCTGCGCGAGCTCGAGGCGGGCGACGCGGCGCCGATCGATCTCGTGTGCGTGAACCTCTATCCGTTCGAGGAGGCGGTCGCTTCCGGGGCGTCGGAAGACGAGCGGATCGAGAAGATCGACATCGGCGGGCCGGCCATGATTCGTGCCGCGGCGAAGAACTGGAAGCACGTGGCCGTGGTCTGCGATCCGGCCGACGTGTCGTCGCTGATCGAGGAGATCGGTGAGACGGGCGGAAGCCTGTCCCGGGCGACACGTCGCCGCCTCGCCCACAAGGCCTTCGCCCGCACCTCGCAATATGATGCCGCGATCGCGGAGGAGCTCGCGCCGCGCGAGGAGCCGCTGCCCGAACGCCTCGCTCTGTCGCTCACGAAGATCGGGGATCTCCGGTACGGCGAGAATCCGCACCAGGCTTCCGCGCTGTACTCGGCCGTCGCCGGTTCGGAGAGTCTGCCGGGCGGGTGGCAGGTCCTGCAGGGCAAGGAGCTGTCTTACAACAACTGGATCGATCTCGTGGCGGCGGCGGAGCTGGCGACGTTCTTCGACGAGTGCGCGTGCGTCATCGTGAAGCACACGAATCCGTGCGGCACGGCCATCGCGGCCGACCCGGCGGAGGCGTGGAGCATCGCGCTGAAGAGCGACCCGGTGTCCGCGTTCGGCGGCATCGCGGCGTTCAACCGGACCGTGACGGGCGCGGCGGCCGACGCGATGGCCGAGGTGTTCCTCGAGGTCGTGGTGGCGCCCGGCTTCGACGACGAAGCCCTCGCGCGCCTCGGAAAGAAGAAGAACCTGCGCGTCGTCGTGCTGCCGACGGACGCGTTCCGCGGAGCGCGTCGCGAGGTTCGCGTGTTGCCCGGCGGGGCGGTGCTCGTGCAGACGGATCCGGGGCGTCCGGAACGCACGGCCGATTGGAAGGCCGTGTCGAAGCGGGAGCCCACAGCCGAGGAGCTGCGCGATCTCGAGTTCGCGTGGAAAGTCGCCGCCGTCGTGAAGTCCAATGCGATCGTGTTCGCGAAGGACCGTCGGGTGCTCGGCGTCGGTGCGGGGCAGATGAGTCGCGTGGACTCCGTGCGGATCGCGATCGAGAAGGCGAAGGAGC
The DNA here is from genome assembly GCA_020431545.1 of Gemmatimonadota bacterium. Lineage (GTDB taxonomy): Bacteria > ARS69 > ARS69 > ARS69 > ARS69 > JAGQIB01. The sequence continues at coordinate 1,222 of JAGQIB010000100.1, read as the reverse complement.
ACGGACACGATCTCACCGGTTCGGTCGTCGGGTCCGACGCGTTCTTCCCGTTCTCGGACGGTCCGGAGCTGGCCCTCGCGGCCGGCGCCACGGCGATCGCGCAACCCGGCGGGTCGAAGCGCGATCAGGACACGATCGACGTGGTCGATCGGGCAAATGCCGCCATGGTGTTCACCGGCACCCGCGTGTTCCGCCACTAGTCGGAGGTCCGGTGGAGCCCGCTCCCGTGCAGTGGATCGCCATTCTGGATTACGGCTCGCAGTACACGCAGCTCATCGCGCGCCGAGTGCGTGAGGCGCACGTCTACTGCGAGATCCTGCCGTGGAATCGCACGGAACGTCTCGCGGATCCGGCTCTCGTCGGGGTCGTCCTCTCGGGCGGCCCCGCTTCCATCAATGCCCCGAACGCGCCGGCTCTGCGGCCCGAAGTGCTCGCGCGAGAGGTCCCGGTCCTCGGAATCTGCTACGGGATGCAGTTGCTCGCGCACGCGCTGGGCGGTCGGGTGCACGCGGCCGAAGGCGCGCGCGAGTACGGCCCCGCCCTCGTCGACGTGGACGCGCGCGGTCCGTTCGCGGGGCTCGGTCCGCAGCTCGACGTCTGGATGAGCCACGGCGATCACGTCGACGTGCTGCCGGCGGGAGCCGCCGCGATCGCCCGGTCCCCCGGCGCCCCGATCGCCGCGTTCGAGGACGCCGGGCGACGGATCTGGGCGATGCAGTTCCACCCGGAGGTCTCGCACACGCCGCGCGGACGCGAGATCCTGGACCGGTTTCTGGATCTCTGCGGCTGCCGTCGCGACTGGGAAATGGGCTCGCTCGCGGAGCGACGCATTGCGGAGATCCGGGAACGAGTGGGAGATCGGCGCGCCCTCTGCGCCGTGAGCGCCGGCGTGGACAGCTCCGTCGCGGCGGCGCTCGTGGGCCGCGCCATCGGCGAGCGCCTGCACCCCGTGTTCGTGGACCACGGTCTCCACCGCGACCTCGACGACGTGCGGGGCGTGCTGGCGGCGCTCGAGCGTGCCGCCGGGGTGCGGGTGGAGTGGGTCGACGCGTCGGCGCGCTTCCTGGATCGCCTGCGCGGCGTCGTGGATCCGGAGGCGAAGCGGAAGATCATCGGTGAGGTGTTCATCCGCGTGTTCGAGGAGGTGGCGGATCGCCTCGGCGACGTGGATCTGCTCGTGCAGGGAACCCTCTATCCGGACGTGATCGAAAGCGTCAGCTTC
>JAGQIB010000099.1 GCA_020431545.1 Gemmatimonadota bacterium | reverse complement strand
TGGAACCTCGTCTTCATGCAGTACGACCGCGACCCGGAGGGAAGGCTGCACCCGCTGCCCGCGCCGTCGATCGACACGGGCATGGGGCTCGAGCGCATCACGTCCGTCGTGCAGGGAAAACTGTCGAACTACGACGGGGATCTGTTCCGATCGCTGCTGGACCGGATCGCGCGACTCGCCGGCCGCGACTACGCCGGCGACGCCTCGGACGACTCGGTGTCGCAGCGCGTCATCGCGGACCACGCGCGCGCGTCGGCGTTCCTGCTCGCCGACGGGGTGCATCCGGACAAGACCGGCCGCGGCTACGTGCTCCGCAAGGTCATGCGTCGCGCGGTGAGCCACGGTGTGCTGCTCGGCATCGACCGCGAGTTCCTGGCCGACGCGTGCGACGGAGTGGTGGAGCTGATGTCCGACGCGTATCCGTTGCTAACCGAGCGACGCGACGCCATCCGCGACGGCGCCGCGCGGGAGGAGCGACTGTTCCGCCGCACGGTGGAGGAGGGCATGCGCCGGATCGACGAGCTGCTGGCCCAGCTCGGCGACGGCGACGTCTGGAAGGTCGGTCCGGAGGGCGAGCGGGTCCTCCGCGGCGACGTCGCGTTCCGCCTGTACGACACCTACGGGTGCCCGCTCGAGCTGACGGCGTCGGTCGCCGTGCGCAAGGGTTTCGAGGTCGACGAGGCCGGCTTCTACGCCGCGATGGAAGAGCAGAAGGAGCGCAGCCGCGCGAGCTGGAAGGGCAACGCCGCCGGCAAGCAGGGTCTCGACATCCTGGTGCGCGGTTCGGAGTCGACCCCCACGACGTTCACCGGCTACTCCACGCTCGCGGACGAGTCGGTCGTGCGCTCGCTCGCGATCGTGGACGGCGACAAGCTGCGTCCCGCGGAACGTGCCGGCGAGGGCGCGAGCGTCGCGCTCGTCACGGTGGCGACGCCGTTCTACGGCGAGTCGGGCGGCCAGGTCGGCGACCGGGGCGAGTTTCTCGCGGAAGGCGCGCGCGTCCAGATCGAGGACACGCAGAAACTGGCCGGCGGCGCGGTGTTCGTTCACTTCGGCACGGTGGAAGACGGGGAGATCGGGGCGGGCGCCCGGGTCGCCCAGCGCGTCGACGTGGAGCACCGGGCGCATGTCACCGCGCACCACTCGGCGACCCACCTCGTGCACCACGCCCTCCGTGAGATCCTCGGACCGCACGTGCAGCAGAAGGGGTCCTTCGTGGGGCCCGATCGTCTTCGCTTCGACTTCTCGCACCCGGAGGCGGTGACGCCCGACGAGCTCGCCCACATCGACGAGCGCGTGAACGAGATGATGCGCGCGAATCACGAGGTCGTGATCGAGACGATGCCGTACGCGCGCGCGATCGAGGCGGGAGCGCTCGCCTTCTTCGGCGACAAGTACGGAGACGAGGTCCGCATGGTCACCATGGGGCCGTCGCGGGAACTGTGCGGTGGGACTCACGTCGGATTGACGGGAGATCTCGGCTTCCTCGCGTTCGCTTCCGAGGGTTCGGTCGCGTCCGGCGTACGGCGCGTGGAGGCGTTCGCCGGAACGTCGGCGTGGGCGGCGGCCCGATCCACGCGGCAGCGCCTGGATCGTCTCGCGTCGTTGCTGCGATCCACGCCGGAGGACGCCGAGCGCCGGCTCGAGGACCTGCAGACCGAGCTCCGCCGACTCAAGCGGCGCGTGGAGGAGCTGGAGCGGGAGGCGGCCGGCGGCGCGGCCGAGGACCTGGCCGCTTCGGCGCGCGAGGTCGCGGGGCATCGCCTCGTGTGCGGACGAGTGCCCGTGGAGAGCCGCGATGCGTTGCGCGATCTCGGCGACTCGCTCCGCGGTTCGGGACCGAAGACGGTCGTGGTCCTGGCGGCCGAGCTCGAGGGCAAGGTGGCCCTCGTGGCGGCGGTGTCCGACGACGTCGTGAAGGGTGGCCGCGTGAAGGCGGGAGATCTCGTGGGCCGGGTGGCGAAGATCGCGGGCGGCGGGGGAGGCGGCAAGCCGCACCTCGCGACGGCCGGCGGCAAGGACCCGGCGTTGATGGGCGCGGCCCTGGAGGCCGTGCCGGGAATCCTCCAGGAGCTCGCGGGGGCGTGATGCTGGACCTGCACTGCCACATCCTGCCGGGGGTCGACGACGGCGCGGTGGATCTGCCCGACGCGCTCGAGCTCGCCCGCGATGCCCTCGCCACCGGCGTTCGGGCCGTGTTCGCGACTTCCCATCTGTGGGAGAAGCTGTTCGACACGTCGCCGGAGCACAACTACGCGGAGTGGAAGCACCTCGTGCGCGAGCTGAAGCGCGCGGACATTCCGCTGGAGGTGTTCCCGGGGGCGGAGAACTACCTCGCGAGCGACGTCTCGGCCGCGGAGTTCGCGAAGAAGGCGGTTCCGCTCGGCGAGAACGGGAAGCACGTGCTGTTCGACTTCTCGCTCCGCCAGATGCCGCCGCACGTCGGCGACGCGGTGGACGCGCTCGCACGTCGCGGCCTCACCGCGGTGATCGCCCACCCCGAGCGGAACGCGGACCTGCAGCGGGATCCGCGTCCGGTGGCGGACTGGATCGCGCGCGGCGCCCTGATCCAGATCAACGCGCCGAGCCTGGTGGGGATCCACGGCGAGGCACCGGCGGCCGCGGCGGCGGACCTGCTGGAACGCGGCGCCGGACACCTGCTCGCGTCGGATGCACATCACCGTCGTCGCCGTCCGTTCTGTCTGGACCGGGGTCGCGAGATCGCGGCCCGGATCGTGGGGGCGGAGGAGGCGAAACTCATGTGCGAGGACCGGCCCTGGGCGATCGCGCGCGGCGAGGATGTCGACGTTCCGCGCGACGTGAACCTGGAGTCGCGGGCGCGGGGCGCCCGGTTCCTGCGGAAACTCTTCGACAGCTGACCACCGTTCGCGGTCCAAGGAGTGTGACTTGAAGGCGTTGATCCTTTCGGGCGGCAAGGGCACACGGTTGCGTCCGATCACGCACACGAGCGCGAAGCAGCTCGTTCCCGTGGCGAACAAGCCGATCCTGTTCTTTGCGATCGAGGCGATCCGGGACGCGGGCATCCGCGATATCGGCATCATCGTGGGCGATACGGCGGCCGAGATCGAAGCCGCGGTCGGCGACGGCTCCGCGTTCGGCGTCAAGACGACGTACATCCGGCAGGACGAGCCGCTCGGGCTCGCGCACGCGGTGAAGATCGCCGAGGATTTCCTGCGGGGCGACACGTTCGTGATGTACCTCGGCGACAACTTCATCAAGGACGGCATCGGACCGCTCGTCCACGAGTTCCAGGCCGAGCGCCCGAACTCGCAGATCCTCCTGGCGCGCGTGCCGAATCCGTCTTCCTTCGGCGTGGCCGAGATCGTGGGCGGCAAGGTCGTGGGCCTCGAGGAGAAGCCGGCGCAGCCGAAGTCCGACTACGCGCTGGTCGGCGTGTACATGTTCGATCCCACGATCTTCGAGGCGGTGAACGCGATCCGACCGTCGCCGCGCGGCGAGCTCGAGATCACGGATGCGATCCAGTGGCTCATCGACCAGGGCAAGGACGTCCGCAGTCACGTCATCAAGGGCTGGTGGAAGGACACGGGCAAGCTCGAGGACATGCTCGAGGCGAATCGGGTCGCGTTGCTCTCGTTCGATCGCCACGTCGCGGGGAGCGTGGACCCGACGTCGCGCGTCATCGGGGAGGTCGTGGTCGAGGAGGGGGCGACCGTGGTCAACTCCGAGTTGCGGGGCCCGCTGATCATCGGGGCGGGGACGGAGATCCGCGACTCGTATGTGGGTCCGTTCACGTCGGTGTCGCGCGGTTGCGCGATCATCGGCTCGGAGATCGAGTTCTCGATCGTGCTGGAGAACAGCCGGATCGAGCACCTCGGACACCGGGTCGAGGGCAGCCTGATCGGCCGCAACGCGCGGCTCGTGCAGGGCGAGACCCGGCCGCGCGCGTTCCGGTTCATGGTGGGCGACAACTCGGAGATCCAGGTCCCGGGATGAGTCCTCGGATCGTCTACACGGGAGCGGCCGGGATGCTCGGTCGCGAGATCGGGCGCGTCGCCGCCGAGCGGGGAATCGCGGCCGTCGGGTGGTCACGCGAGACGTGTGACCTGACCGACGCGGATCTCGTGGCGCGCTCGTTCGCGGCCGGCGAGCCCGAGGTCGTGATCCACGGGGCCGCCTGGACCGACGTCGATGGGTGCGAATCGGATCCCGCCCGCGCATTCCTCGAGAACGGCCGCGCGACGGCGAACGTCGCGGCCGCGTGCCGCGCCACGGGAGCGCGCCTGATCACCGTGTCCACGGACTACGTGTTCTCGGGCGACGCGCCGACTCCGTACCGCGAGACCGATCGCCCCGGTCCGCTCTCGGTCTACGGCTGGTCGAAGCTGATGGCGGAGGAAGCGACGCTCGCGCTCGGCGAGCGGGGCGCCGTCGCCCGCACCGCCTGGGTGTATGCGGAGCACGGCCGGAACTTCCTTCTCACGATGTTGCGTCTCGCGGCCGAGCGGGAACGGCTCGGGGTCGTCGACGATCAGCACGGGACTCCGACCTACGCGGGCGATCTCGCCACCGCGTTGCTCGAGCTGGCGGCGGGCGAGCCGTCCGGCATCTATCACGTCACGAACGACGGGGCCACGACATGGAACGGATTCGCGCGGGCGATCTTCGAGGAGACGGGAAACTCGACCGCGGTCGACGCGGTGACGAGCGACGCGTTTCCGCGCCCGGCGCGTCGGCCCGCGAACTCGGTGCTGGCGCGCACCCGGTCGGACGGTCCCCGGCTCGCGCCCTGGCGCGAGGCGCTGGTGCGGTGTCTCGCCCGGCGCGCGTCGGCCGAGGCCGCGTGAGACGCCTCCTTCTCGGCGGCGTGATCACGGCCCTGCTCGCCGGGTGCGGGGAGGAACCGGCGCCGCCGCGTCCGCCGGCGCCGCCACGCGTCGTCGGTCCCGCCGTCAAGGGCGGCATCGACGCGCGCGGGATGAACCTGCTCGTGATCCTCTCCGACACGCACCGGGCCGACTTCACGTCGCCGCAGGACGGCGGCCGCCAGCTCACGCCTGCGCTCGAGCTGCTCGCGCGAGATGGGATCCGCTTCCCGCACGCCTACACGATCACCCCGACGTCCGCGCCGTCGTACGCGTCGCTGCTCTCGGGGCTCCATCCGGAGCACCACGGAGTGTTCTACAACGAGCAGTCGCTCTCCCCGGAGATTCCCCTCCTGTCGGAGCAGTTGCGGGCGGACGGCTACACGACGGCGGCCGTGATCGGGAACGGCTACTGCAGCGCCCGCTACGGTTTCGATCGCGGCTGGGACTGGTGCTGGAACGGACTGGACGGCACGGGCAGCTACGGACCGGGGCTGACGGACCGCGCGATCGCCTGGCTCGATCGACGCGACGTTTCCAAGCCGTTCTTCCTGTTCACGACCTACATGGAGTGTCACGTTCCGTTCCTGTTCGAACCCGTTCCGAACCTGCTCGTGGAGCGGAACGGGGAGGCGATGGGGGTGGTTCGCGCGGAGAACGGCCACGGCAACACGTCCGTGCCGGTCCGGTTTCCGCCCGGGGAGTCCGTGCTGGACCTCCGGGTACTGGAGAACGGCGTCGTGGCCGGGGACCCGGAGCGGCCGAGCCAGATTCGACTGGCGCTGATCCGGTTCGGGGACTCGAAGGTGCAGGCGGAGTCCTTCGAGGGGTTCGACGAGGGGGACGGCTACTTCCGCCGGATCGATCGTCACGCGAAGATCCACGTGCGCAATTCCTCGGGCGATTCCACGAGCACGGAGTTCGTGTTCCGTGCGGTCAAGGACTACTCGGACGAGGAGATGCAAGCGAACTACGAGCGCGGCGTGCGCTCGATGGACCGAGAGGTGGGACGCCTGCTCGCGGCGCTCGAAGCGCGTGGGTTGACCGAGCGCACGGTCGTCGTGTTCCTGGCGGATCACGGAGAGATGCTGGGCGAGCACGACGCCTGGGGTCACCTCAAGGAACTGTACGAGGAGGACATCCGGATTCCTCTCGTGCTGCGGATTCCGGGCGGGCCGCGCGGCGGGGTGGC
>JAGQIB010000098.1:433-9045 GCA_020431545.1 Gemmatimonadota bacterium | reverse complement strand
GAGCGCGAGGTGCTGGACGATCTGGAGGCGAACCGCGCCGCCTACGACGTTCTCGCGGCGGCGACGCGCCTGCGCGTCCCGTACCTCGCGATCCACGGCGAGGTGGACGAAGCGGTGGACGTCCGGGCGATGGAGCAGCTCCTCGGCGCGGCGGGCTCCGAGGACAAGCTCGCCCTGCTCGTGCCGCGAACGGGACACACGTTCGGCGCCGTGCACCCGTGGGCCGGACCGACTCCGGCCTGGGAGCGGGTCGTCGAGGAGAGCGTCGCGTGGTTCCGGCGGACGCTCGCCTAGCCCGCGTCCCCCTCCGCGCTCCGTTCCAGGTTCAGCGACGCCGAGTTGATGCAGTAACGCATCCCGCCGCGATCCCGCGGTCCGTCCGGGAAGACGTGGCCGAGGTGCGCGTCGCAGGCGGCGCACCGGATCTCCACGCGACGCATCCCGTGCGAGAGATCCTCCAGCTCGCGGACGCGGTCGCGCTCGTACGGCTGCGTGAAGCTCGGCCACCCGCAGCCCGAGTCGAACTTGTCCTCCGAGCGGAACAGCTCGGCGCCGCAGCAGATGCACCGGTACGTGCCGGGGTCCTTGGTGTCGTGGTAGATGCCCGTGAACGCGCGCTCGGTGCCGCCCTCGCGCGCGACGCGGAACTGCTCGGGCGTCAGCTTGCTTCGCCAGTGCTCGTGATCGCGGGGTGTTTTCATGATGTCCCTCCTTCGACGAGGATACGCGCGCGCCGCCGCGGCGTGACCGGCCCGCTGCCCCGCCGGCTAGTGGCGTGAGAAGTAGTCGCGGGTGGCGGCCGCCACCCGTGGGGACAGGATCAGGGTCGAGAGCACGGTGGGAATCGCCATCATGGCGAACGCCGTGTCGAGCAGGTTGATCACGAGATCCTGCGCCCACACCGCGCCGACCACGATCGAGGCCAGGTAGATCCACTCGTAGCGGGCACCCCAGCGCTCGCCGAACACGTAGATCGCGCACTTCTGCGAGTAGTACGAGTACGAGATCAGCGTGGACATCGAGAACAGCAGGATCACGAGGGTCAGGATCAAACGCCCCGCGCCGGGAAGGCCCTGCTCGAACGCCGCGGCGGTGAGCAGCACGCCGTCGTCGCCGCCGACACCGCCGCCCGCGCCGAGGATCACGAGCGCCGTGAGCGTGCACACGATGTTCGTGTCGATGAACGGGCCGAGCATCGCCACGAGGCCCTCGCGCACCGGCTCGTCGGTCTTGGCGGCGCCGTGCGCGAGGGGGGCGGTGCCCATGCCCGCCTCGTTCGAGAACGCGGCGCGACGCACGCCCGTCACGAGCGCTTCCTTCATGGTGACGCCGGCCGCGCCGCCGAGGATCGCCTGCCCGCCGAACGCCGAGCTCACGATCGCGCCGAAGATCGCGGGAATGTCGCCGGCGTTGCGCAGGATGATGACGAGGGCCGCGCCCACGTACAGGATCGCCATGAACGGCACGATCTTCGACGTGACGCGCCCCACGCGCGTGATGCCGCCGAGGATCACGATCCCCACCAGGACCGCCGCCACCGTCCCCGTGCCCCAGCGCGGGATCTGCCAGTCGTTCTCGAGGATGGAGGCGAGCTGGTTGATCTGGAACAGCGCCAGGCAACCGATCATCCCGAAGATCGAGAACAGGTAGCCGAGGAAGCGCCAGTGCCGGCCGAGCCCGACCTCGATCCAGTACATGGGGCCGCCCTGCGGCACGCCGTGCGAGTCGGGCTTGCGGTAGAGGACGGCCAGCGTGCACGTGAAGAACTTCGTGGCCATGCCCACGAGGCCGGCCACCCACATCCAGAAGACGGCGCCGGGGCCGCCGGTGGCGACCGCGATCGCGACGCCCGCGATGTTGCCCATGCCGAGCGTGGCGGAGAGGGCGGAGGTCAGGGCCTGGAAGTGCGTGATCTGCCCGGGGTCGGAGGCGTCGTCGTAGTCGCCGCGGAGGACGCGGAAGGCGTGGCCGAGGCGTCGGAGCGGGGTGAAGCGCCCGAACACGGAGAAGTACAGCCCGGCACCGATCAGGAGCACGACCAGCGGCAGGCCCCAGGCGAGGTCCACCGCGGCCGCCCAGAACGCGTCCGCTCGCTCGTACCAGCCCATGCGCCCTCCCGATCGACGGACCGTACGGGGGTGGCTCGGGACCGGTCAAGCGCGGGTCGGGCCTTGTCCGGCGGTCGGAAGGAACCTACGATTCAGGGCCTGCCGTTCGGGGGGAATCGGAATGAGACGAATCAGTGGCCTCGCGATCCTCGCGTGGCTGGCCCTGGCCGGGCCGGTGTCGGCCCAGACCGACGCGGACCCCGCCCGCGACTTCGGCAACCGCCTCGCGCGCGCGCTGAGCGACGGTCCCGCCGCCCTGGATGCGCTCTGGGCGCCGTCCGCCCGGGATTCGTCCCGGGTCATCATGGATCTCCGCACGTGGTCGCTGTTCCGGTGGTCCGCGGTCGAGGTGGAGGTCGAGCATTCCGAGCGCGTCGGCGGCGACGTGGACGCGGTGCTCGTGGTGCGCGGCGACGCGTCGTGGCTGCCGCGCGCGTACGGCGTGGCGACCGCGTTCTGGGTCCAGCAGACGGACGAGCGCGAGGAGACGAACCACGTCGTGCGCCGGGAGCGCTGGCGCCTCACGCGATCCGGCGACACCTGGCTCGCCGCGTCGCGCGAGCTGCTGGCGCCGTGCGTCGTGCGGGATGCGCGGATCGACGTCGCCGTGTTCCCCGAGCAGGAGGCGATGCTCACCGATCTCACGTGCACGCTCGAGTCGCTCGCGGAGGGCGTGCAGGACGTCCGCCTGCTCCTCGATCGCCGCGTGCACGTCTACGACGCGAAGGTCGATGGCCTCCTCGTGCGCGTGGTGCGCGGCAGCGAGCTCGGCTCGCTCGGCCTCGAGGGCTGGTCCCCGGAATCCGAGTCTTCGCTGGAGTTTCCCGAGCCGCTCGCGAAGGGCGCGCAGGTCACGCTCCATCTCAAGCTCCACTCGCCGATCGTCCACATGATGGGCGACGGGTTCCTCACCACGCTGCCCCGCGAAGACGGGCCGTTCCGCGAGCGCTGCTGGTTGCCGGTGACGGATCCTCCGGGTCCGGGGCACGAGCAGGGCGCCGCGATCTCGCTCACGCTGCGCTGGCCCGAGGACGTGTGGCAGGTCGCGGGGGTGGTGGCGCCCGCCGGCGTTGCCGCGCGCGAGGCGGCGCCCGATCCCGAGGGCGATCGCGAGAACGAGCGCGGCGTCGTGGTGGACTGGAAGGGAGGCGACGTCGCATCGCTGGACTTCACGCTCGCGCAGGAGAGGGCCGTCGGCGCCGCGGGTCTGGACAGCGCCCCGTCGATCGGCGCCGACGTGGTGCGGTTGACGCGCGCGGCCCCGCCCGCGCCGGAGCCGCGCTGGCGCGACCGGGATCTCGTGTTCGCGCCGCAGTACGAGGCGTCGCAGGTGTCGCGCGACCTCACGTCCGAGCTGCAGGACCTGCTGCCGCTGGACGAGGATCTGCTGGACGAGATCTTCGACGACGGTTCCGCCGACGCCGAGCGCGGCGCGGACGACCGCAGCGCGGGCGGGTAGATGGAGCGCCGCGAGTACGAGCGTCTGCGGGAGCACGAGGCCGGCTACTGGTGGCACGTCGCGCGGCGGGACATGATCCACGCGCTGCTCGAGGAGCACGTGCCGCGCGATCCCGCGCGCAAGGCGCTCGACATCGGCTGCGGCACCGGCGCGAACTTCGATCTGCTCGCCCCCTGGGGAACCTTCTTCGGCACCGAGGTCGAGCCGGGGCTGTGGGGCGGCGACGCGCGTCCCGATCGACCGGTGCTGCTCGCGCGCGGCGAGCGGTTGCCGTTCGCGGACGGCACGTTCGGACTGTGCACGTTCTTCGACGTGCTCGAGCACGTGGAGGCCGAGCGCGAGTTCCTGAAAGAAGTGCGTCGCGTGCTCGTGCCGGGCGGACTCGTGCTCCTGTCGGTACCCGCCTACATGTTCCTCTGGAGCCGCCACGACGAGAGCCTGCGTCACTTCCGCCGCTACGTGCGCCGGACGCTCTCGGAGGCGCTGTTCGCCGCTCACCTGGAGGTGCTTCGCATGACGCACGGCATGGCGTCGATCCTGCCGCCGGTGGCGGCGGTGCGCTGGATGGCCCGGCTCACGAAGTCCGAGGAAGGACCGCAGTCTTCCTACGTGGACACGCCGGAGCCGTTCGGCCGCGTGCTCACCGGTGTCCTCGGCGCGGAGGCGCGCTGGCTCCGGCACGGGGACCTGCCGTTCGGGACGTCGATCTTCGCGCTCGCGCGCCGGAGCGGGGCATGACCGCGCCGCCGCCGCTGCCGGCCGAGGTGCTCCGCCGCGTGCAGGAGTACCTCGCGGACGTTCGCGAGTCCGGTCACCCCGAGCCCACGGCGATGACGCTCGCGACGGCGTCCGCGGAGGGGCGACCGTCGTCGCGCACGGTGCTGCTCAAGGGGGTCACCGAGCACGGCTTCGTTTTCTACACGAACCTCGAGTCGCGCAAGGGCGGCCAGCTGAGCGAGAACCCGTTCGCGTCGCTCACGTTCTTCTTCCCGGCGCAGGCGCGGCAGATCCAGGTCGAGGGCCCGATCGAGCGCGTGCCGGACGAAGAGGCCGACGCGTACTGGGCGTCGCGCCCGCGCGACAGCCAGCTCGGCGGCTGGGCGTCGAAGCAGTCGCGCGAGATGGAAGGACGCGGCGAACTCCTGCGCCGCGTGGCGGAGGTCGCCGCGCGACACCCGATCGGCGACGTTCCGCGCCCGCCGTTCTGGTCCGGCTTCCGGTTGCGTCCGGAGCGACTGGAGTTCTGGACCGGGAAGCCGTTCCGCCTGCACGAGCGTGAGCTCTGGGTCGCGGAGGATGGGGAGTGGGGGATGCGGCGGTTGTTCCCTTAGAGAGCCGCGCGACGTTCTGCCCTCAGAGGTTCGCGGGAGGTTCGGGGTCTCCGAACCTCCCGCGCTTGGTTCTGCCGGTACATCGGCTACCGGTACATTGCCTTGATGTCGCCCCAGCTCTCGGACCCCACGGACACCGGGCCGGTGTAGAGAACGAGCAGTGATCCCGCGAGGAACGGCGACTCGGGACAGCCACCGACCGCCATCAGTATGTCCGTCCCCGTTCCGGCGTTGAGCACGCCGTTCAGCGGCACGAAGGAGAGGATGAGCAGATTGCTGTTGTCACTCTCGAGGCGGAACTCGGCGGCGGCCCAACCATCGACGGTAGTGCAGTCGAGCCAGAGGTAGAGGCTCGAGAGTCCCGGCAACAGAGGGCCCGAGTTTGCGTACGGACTCGTGGAGCTGGCGCTGATCGACCAGCCGTAGGTCCGGCTACCGCCACGAGAGAGAGCGTCGCCGCACATGTAGGATTCGCACGGCGAACCGTCCGTCGAGTAGCCGATCGTGGCGTTCTCGTGAATCTGGGGATTCAACGGATCGCAGTCGACGGTGACGTTGAAGTTGTTCGCGGTCGACGGCACGATGCAGATCTGGGAGGCGCCCGCGGCCGACACGGCGAGTCCGGTCGAGAGGAGCGTCAGCAGTCTCAGTACGTTGCGCAAGTTGGTCCTCCTAGCGATACATCGCCTTGATGTTACCCCAGCTCTCGGACTCCACGGACACCGGGCCGAAGTAGAGCACCGTCCACGTGCCCGCCACGACGGGCCCCGTCGGGCAGCCCCCGACCGCCACCAGGATGTGGGTCACGGTGCCGGCGTTCAGGAAGCCGTTCTGGGGCGTGAACGCGACGGGGATGAAGACGGAATCGTCCATCTCGATCTGGAACTCGGCCGCGGCCATTCCTCCGCCCGCCGTGCAGTGGAGCCAGAGATACAGGCTGGTGACGACTTCCGGGAGCGTGCCGGAGTTCACGAAGGGGTCCGTCGAGCTCGCGCTGATCGACCAGCCGTACTCGTTGATTCCACCCTCGCGGACGAATCCACAGATCCCGCCCTCGCACGGAGGGAAGGTGAGCGAGTAGCCGATCCAGGCGTTGTCGTGGACCTGGGGATTCACGGGGTCGCAATCCACCGTGACGTTGTAGCCGCTCCCGGGGTACGGAACGATGCAGATGCTGGAAGCGAGCGCGCCGGTCGAGAACAGAAGAAGGGCCGCGGGCAGGGCAACGATCGATGTGCGCATGGTCGGTCTCCTAGCGATACATGGCCTTGATGTCGCCCCAGCTCTCGGACTCCACCGAGACGGGACCGAGGTACAGCACGAGGATGCGTCCGATCAGGAAGGGCTCCCGCGGGCAGCCTCCGACCGCGAGGATGAGGTGCGTCGCGGTGCCCGCGTTGAGCGCGCCGTTCATGGGCTCGAACGCGAGGGGCACGAAGACGGTGTTGTCGGACTCGAGACCGCATTCCATCGCGGCGATGCCTTCGGTCGTCGTACAGGTGAGCCAGAGGTACAGGTAGTCGATGTTCGACGACAGCGGACCTGAGAACAGGCTCGAGTTGGTAGAGCTCGAGCTGATCGACCAGCCGTAGTCGTCGGGACCCTTCAGGCACATTCCCGAACTGCACGGATAGCCCGAGAGCGCGTAGCCCTCGGCGGCGTTGTCGTGGACCTGCGGATTCGAATCGCAGGCGACCGACCCGTTGACCCCGTTCGGCGACGGCACGATGCAGAGTTCCGACGCGAGCGCGTCGAACGCGGAAAGGAAAACGACACCGACGGAAACGAGAAGAGCGAGGGCACGCATGGCGACCTCCCGGCATGCGGGTCCGAGGGCCGACCGGGGGGAGGGGCCTCCCTCACGAGCTCCCAGGATAGCAGGCGCGGTCCCCCGGTTCACGCGATTTGCGTCCGGGGAGGCGGCGAGAGTTCTGGAGCGAGGGGTCGAATGTCACGCCCCGCCGGCCCGGAGCGCCGGTTCGGGGGCGCTTTCGAGGCGATCCGCCACCGTCGACGCCGAGGCCACCAGGTGGTTGACCGACACGCCGCTGTAGGCCGCCCCCGTCACATCGAGGCCGTCGAGCGCATCCAGCGCGCGGCGGATCCGCTCCACGCGGGCGGGGTGGGCCACGTCGTACTGCGGGATCGCCGCCGGCCAGACCACGCACCGGCTGGCCACGGGCTCGGACCCGGCCGCGAGCAGCGGCTCGAGGAACCCGCGGGCCTGCGCCACGATGCGCTCCGGATCCTGCGCCACCGCCTCGGCGTTGCGTGCGCCGCCGACCATCGCGCGGAGCATCACGCGCCCGGCCGGCGCGCGATTCGGAAACACGCTGGACTCGAACAGGCAGCCGAGCACGGGTTCGCGCCCGCCGGCCGCGAGGAATCCGTAGCCGTCGAGCGGATGGCCCACGGCGGACCGCTCGTACACGAGGCCGACCACGGCCACCGCGGCGGAGTGAATCTCCCGCAGCGCGGCGCCCACGTCCGGCGCGACGTCACCGAGCACTCCCGCCGCCGCGGAGGGAGGCAACGCGACCACCACGCGCTCCGCGTCCAGCCGGTCGCCGCCGTCCGTCGTCACGCGCCAGCCGTCCCCGTTCCGCGCGAGCGTCACCGCGCGCGTGCCCGTACGGATGCGACCCGCGAGCGGGCGGGCGGTGGCGTCCACCAGGTCGCGCATGCCGCCCGTGAACGAGTGCAGTCGCGAGCCCGCGGGATCGGAGGGACCGCCGGCCTTCTTGCGCGCCATCATGCCGCGGATGAGCCCGCCGTGCTCCCGCTCGAGCTTCTTCATCTTGGGGAAGCACGCGTCCACGGAGAGCCGCGAGGGATCGCCGGCGAAGATGCCGGTCACCACCGCGTCCAGCAGCTTGTCCGCCGCCTCGGGGCCGATGCGGCGCGCCGCGAACTCGCGGATCGTCTCGGGGCGATCGGGCGGCCCCTTCGCCCACGGCTCGCGCAGCACGCGCAGCCGCCCCGGGAACGACAGCAGGGGAGATCGCAGGAACGCCACCGGGTTGAGCGGCAGCGCCACGAGCTTGCCGCCGGAGAGCAGATACCGGGTCTTGGCCGCGTCCGACGCCGGCAGCAGCCGGTCGCGCAGTCCGAGCTCGTCGACCGCGTCGAGCACGCCGGGCCGCTCGCCCAGGAAGCCCTGCGGGCCGTGCTCCATCAGCGCGCCGTCCAGGCTCGACGTCTGCACGTTGCCGCCGACGCGTTCCTGCGCCTCGAGCACGATCACGTCGTGGCCGCGGCGCAGCATCTCGCGCGCCACCGACAACCCCGCGATCCCGCCCCCGACGACGATCGTGTCCATCACACCGTCCGCGAGAAGACCGGGCCCTCGCGCTCCATGCGGCGCAGTCTCTCGTCGAAGATCATGGCGATGTTGCGGACGAAGATGCGGCCCGTGTCCACCACGCGGATCTCCGTGTCATCCTGCTGCACGAACCCGCGACGTTCCTCCTCGCGCAGCTCCTCGAGCTCCGGCCCGAACTTCTCCGCGAAGTCGAAGCCCCATCGCTTCTCCAGCCCGGCCTTGTCCACGCGCCAGTTGCACATGATGGACATGATGATCTCGCGGCGGATGCGGTCCTCGTCCGAGAGGCCGACCCCGCGCAGCGTCGGCGGCACGCCTTCCTGCACCTTGCGGCGGTAGGCCGGGATCACCTTCTCGTTCTGGACGTAGGCGTTCGCCACGTCGCCGATGGC
>JAGQIB010000098.1:0-368 GCA_020431545.1 Gemmatimonadota bacterium | reverse complement strand
GCCGCGACCGCGAGCTCGTCGTCCGGCAGCGCGAAGTGGTCCATGCCGATCGGCTCGTACCCGGCGTCCACGAAGCGCGCGCGCGTCTCCGCGAACAGCCGCAGCTTCACGTCGGCCTTGGGGAGCATCGCCTCCACGGTCTTGCGCTGGTTCGCCTTCATCCAGGGCACGTGTGCGTAGCTGTACACGGCCACCCGGTTCGGGCGGAGCGAGATCACCCGATCCAGGTTCTTCACGAACGCGTCCGGCGTCTGCTTCGGCAGCCCGTAGATCAGGTCGATGTTCAGCGAATCGAGGCCGAGGCTCCGGCACTTCTCGATCATGCGGACCGTCTGCTCCTCGGTCTGCCAGCGCGTGATCGCGTCCTG